>JAJYKH010000021.1 GCA_021788685.1 Deltaproteobacteria bacterium
CCGATCTCGAGATCATGTACAGCCAGGCGACCCGGGAGCAGGCCGGGAGCGCGGGCGGCCCCGGAGCCGGTGGCGCTGCCGGCAAAGGCGGCGGCAAGGAAGGCGGCGAGGACGTGGTCGACGCCGACTTCGAGGAAGTCAAGTAAGGAGCCAATCAGCCGGCCTGCCGGCTGTTAGGATACCGGGAGCACGGGCCTGCGGGTCCGTGCTCCTTTTTTGTTCTCGGAAAAAGGGTTGCCGGAGCCCCGCTTTTTGAATAAAGATCAGGCTTCCGTGCGGCATGAAATTTTTGATGGTCTCGCAATAACCTCCGGTCACGGCGGGCGGGAAGAGGAAACAACAACTTACACAGCACGGCCCGTCGGCGGAGCGGCTTTTTGCGAGGTCGACAAATTCCAAGGAGTCCAACCATGAGAATCCTCTCCGGCATCCAGCCCTCGGGCCAGCTTCATATCGGCAACTACTTCGGGATGATGGGGCCGATGATCCGGAACATGGAGCGGGGCGAGCTCTACGCCTTCATCGTCAACCTCCACGCCCTCACCTCGGTGCAGGACCGGGAGCGCCTCAGCCGGGACACCCTGGAGGCGGCGGCCGACTTCCTTGCCCTGGGGCTCGATCCCGACCGGTGCATCTTCTGGGTGCAGTCGGATGTGCCGGAGGTGACCGAGCTGGCCTGGGTGCTGTCGACCGTCACTCCCATGGGGCTCCTCGAGCGCTGCCACTCTTACAAGGACAAGGTCGCCAAGGGCATCGCCCCGAGCCACGGCCTCTTCGCCTACCCGGTGCTCATGGCCGCCGACATTCTCCTCTACCAGGCGCACCTGGTGCCGGTGGGCAAGGACCAGAAGCAGCACGTGGAGGTGACCCGGGACATCGCCATCAAGTTCAACAACACCTTCGGGGAGACCTTCGTCGTTCCCGGCGAGGCGATCGACGACTCCGTGGCCACGGTGCCCGGGCTGGACGGCCAGAAGATGTCCAAGTCCTACGGCAACACCATCCCCATCTTCACCGGGGCCAAGGAGCTGAAAAAACGGGTGATGGCGATCGTCACCGACTCCAAGCCGGTGGAGGAGTCCAAGGACCCGGACACCTGCAACCTGTACAACATCTACAAGCTGTTCGCGCCTGCCGCCCGCCTCCGGGAGGTGCGCGACCTGTACGTCAACGGCGGGGCCATGTACGGCAAGATCAAGCTCGAGCTGGTGGACATCCTATGGGAGTATTTCCGGGAGGCCCGGGAAAAGCGGGAGCAGCTGGTGCAGGACCCCGGCTACCTCAAGGACATCCTGCGGCAGGGGGCGGAGAAGGCGAGGGCCAAGGCGGCACCCACCCTGCAGCTCGTGCGGGAGCGGGTCGGGATCGTGTATTGAGGGGCAGCTGTCAGCCGCCAGCTATCAGCGTTCAGTTAACGGGAAGCAGAGAGGTCGGGTGCGCAGCGTAACCCGACATGACAAGCTTGCCTCCTCACTTCTCCTCTTCCCCTTCCATCAGCGCCGCCGGCAGGATGGAGCGGCTGCCGTATTTATCGTTGATCGCATCGAGCGCCCGGTGCAGGCCTTCCTTTTTCGCCTGACCATGCCCGGGGGCGAAGAGGTCGAGCTGGCGGGCCGCCCCGGCCTCCGCCAGGTTGGCCAGTGAAATCCCAAGCAGCCGCACCGGCTTCCTTCCCGCCTCGGTCCTGGCCAGCAGCTCCCCCGCCTCTCGGCAGATCTCCCCTTCGTCGTCGGTAGCCGCCGTCAAGGTGGCGGACCGGGTGACCTGCTTGAAATCGTGGTACTTCACCTTGAGGGTGACGGTCCGCCCCCGCACCCCGTAACGGCGGAGGCGGCGCCCCACCCGCACCGCCAGGGCGAGCAGCTCCCGTTCCAGGTCCTGCCGGCGCGTCAGGTCGGCGGCGAAGGTTTCCTCGTGGCCCACTGATTTCATCTCCCGCTCGGGTTCCACCTCCCGGTTGTCGATCCCGAGGGCGGCCTCATGGAGGTGGCGGCCGTGCTTGCCGAATTTTCCCTCCAGGAGGGAGAGCGGCAACCGGCCGAGGTCGCCGATGGTGCGCACCCCCATAAGCCCCAAGGCCTCCCGGCTGGCCTGCCCCACCCCCCAGAGCTTGCCGATGGGGAGATTGGCCAAAAACTCCCGCTCCCCGCCAGGGGGGACCAGGGTCAGCCCGTCCGGCTTTCTGAGGTCAGAGGCGATCTTGGCCACCAGCTTGGAGCCCGCCACGCCGGCGGAGACGGTGAGTCCGATTTCCGTCCTGACCAGTTCCTTGATGGTGCGGGCGATCTCCTCGGCGGGGCCGAACAGGGGCCGGGAGCCCGTGACGTCCAAGAAGGCCTCATCAAGCGAAAGGGGCTCCACCAGGGGGGTGTACCGGCGGAAGATCTCCATGATCCGGGCGGAGACCTCCCGGTAACGCTCCATGCGCACCGGCAGGAAGACGCCTTCCGGGCAGAGTCGCCGGGCGGTGGCGATGGGCAGGGCTGAATGGACCCCGAACCGGCGCGCCTCGTAAGAGGCGGCGGAGACCACCCCCCGCTCGGAGCCGCCGCCGACGATCACCGGCCGCCCCCGCAACGCCGGCTGGTCGAGCACCTCCACAGAGGCGTAGAACGCGTCCATGTCAAGGTGGATGATCCGTCTCTCGCGGTTGGCGGTCATGTTGGCTTGGGAAATGTTTGCCGCTGCCGTCCTCCGGGCGGGGGAGGCCTGGGGCGTATCATAGCGCACCCTGGCCCCGGCGCAAGGATGGTGGCGCCGTTCGGTAATTTTCAATAACGTTGATAAATTGACGTCCTTTCTTTCCATTGCGTTCCCATCGACACGCAGGACAGTAGTCCCGTTTTCCTTATTTTGGCGTCATTTTCCGGTCCCGGCAGAATTTTCCCGCTCCTGTCTGCGGCAAGTTTTCGCCGGCTTGTTGATGGTTGATCATTCAACGAAAATTCTTTTCAGAATAATTATGCTATAACAGTAACTTAGGATATATAGTAAAAATTTATTTTGCAAAAAATTTTCATATTGGCACACAAATAGCAGACGAAGCGGGCCAAGACTAAAATACCAAGGAAACCGTGGCCATGAATACCGCCATCTCCTACGAAGCTTCGATTCAAGACAGTTACCCCAGCCCGGCGGTCAGCAACCTGGTGGTTGAGCTCGATCATTACAAGCGTCGTTCCGAATGGCTGCTCCTGGTCAACGGCCTTCACGGCCGGCTGGCGGCCGCCCTCGACCTGGGGAGCATGATCGAGGCCTTTTCGGTGTGGCTCATGCCGCTGGTGGACCACGATCTGCTCGCATACTGCCATCCCGACCGGCGGCGCCACCACGTCTTCTGCTCCTCCCACGGGCCGGACCGGCGGGCGGCCTCCGAAGCTGCCGAGAAGCTGTTCGCCCTCATCCATGAGGGAAAGGAGCTTCCCCTCTGGGAGGGCGGCTTCCATGTCGCCGTCTGGCAGCTTGATCACCGCCGGGGCAAGGGGCACCTTCTGCTTCTTCGCCAGGAGCCCTTCATCTCCCCCCGGGAGAACCGGGTGGTGGAGGCCACCCTGGACATCCTCACGGAAACCCTGCGGCGGGCACTCGACTACGAAGATCTGTATGACCAGGCCCGGCGAGACACACTCACCGGCCTGGCTAATCGCCACGTTTTGGAAGAACGGCTGCCTCCCATGCTTGAAGGCGCCCGGCGCCACCGCCATCCCCTGACCATCGCCAGCATGGACCTCGACAACTTCAAGACGATCAACGATACCCTGGGGCATGCCAAGGGCGACCAGACCCTGCAGCTGGTGGCCCGCACCATGGCTGGCATGGTCCGGCAGAGCGACCTCCTGGTCCGGACAGGTGGTGACGAGTTCCTCCTGGTGCTCCCGGACACCTCCGTTGCCGCGGCCGAGGTCCTTGCCGGCCGGCTCTGCAAGGCGGTGGATGAGCTGGCGATCGGTGCCGGCGGCCAGGCCCGGCTGGGCATCAGTGTCGGCCTGAGCCAATGGCAGCCGGGATACGCCCTCGAAGAATGGCTCCAGCGCGCTGACGAAAATCTCTACCGGGCCAAGGCGGCAGGGCGGTCGCGGGTCTGCGCCGCCTGAGGGGAGTCATTCACTGGTTTTCACCTCAGGAACCGAATCGGACTGATCTCTCCAGCATTCGAGGCCTCCCCGGGGCTACTGCTATCAAGCCTGGCGACAAACCTGGTACAATAGCAGTGGCCTCTCCTTTTTAGCTGACAGCCGAAGCCCACCAGCGCGGGGGACCCATGCAGATCTACCGGATCAAGACCATCGACCGGATCGCCCCCGAGGGGGTGGCACTCCTGGACGATCGGTTCGCCGTCTCTCCCGGGGAAGAGGACCCCCACGGGATTGTCGTCCGCAGCAGCCGGGTGGATACCGACGCCTATCCGTCGCTCCTCGCGGTGGCTAGGGCCGGGGCCGGGGTGAACACGATCACCGTGGACAAAGCCACCGCCCGGGGGATCTGCGTCTTCAACACCCCGGGCGCCAATGCCAACGCGGTGGCCGAGCTGGTCTTCACCATGCTGGGGGTGGGGGCTCGCAACATCCACCGGGCCCTCGATTTCTGCCGGGGGCTCGCGGGCCTCTCCGATGCGGAGATCGCCCGGGAGGTGGAGGCCCGCAAGGGAGGCCTGCGCGGTTTCGAGCTGGCCGGCAAGACCATAGGCGTGCTGGGGCTCGGCAAGATCGGAGTGCGGGTGGCCAACGCCGGGGCCTTGCGGCGGATGCGGGTCATCGGCTTCGACCCGTACCCCGCCCTCGGGAATATCCATCTCCTTTCGTCAGAGGTGGTCCTTGCCCGCTCGCTCGGCGAGATGGTGGAGCAGGCCGACATTCTCACCCTCCACCTTCCCCTTTCCGACAAGACCCGGGGTCTGGTCAATGGCGAGCTCCTCGGCCGCATGCGGCCGGGGGCGGTGCTGGTCAATTACGCCCGGGGGCCGGTGGTGGATGAAGAGGCCGTGCTCGCTTCCCTGGAGAGCGGAAGGCTGAGCCTGTTCCTCACCGATTTTCCCACTCGCGCCATCGTTGGTCACCCGCAAGTCATCGTCTCTCCCCACCTGGGGGCCAGCACCGAGGAATCCGAGGAGAGCTGCGCCCGGATGGCGGTGCAGGAGCTCAAGGGGTTCCTGCTCCACGGCGCCATCACCCACAGCGTCAATTTCCCGACCGCGGAATCGATTCCGGCCGCCTCCGTCCACAGCCGGCTGATCATGATCAACCGCGACATCCCGGACATGATCGGCTTCGCCTCCCATGCCATCGGCGCCCACGGCATCAACATCGCGAGCTACCTCAACGCGAGCAACGGGACCGTCGGCTACAATCTCATCGACCTGGAGACCGCCCTCCCCAAACCGGTCCTCCGCCAGATCGAAGCCCATCCCGGGGTGATCCGCACCCGGGTGATCAGCTACCAGGCTTAGTCGTCGGAGCCTCCGGGCATCCCGCCGCCCTTGTTCTTCCCGGCCGTCGGAATCTTGACAGCTCAAGAGGGCGATCTTACTGTTTTTTCCACGGGCCGGGTTGGGCTTCCCATTTTCCCTCGAATGATCAGACAATTAAGGTGACGGACGGGGTTGCCCGCGCAACCGGTTTCCGACCCTATGGAGGATGCGATGCAAGTCGACAAGCTCACGATGAAGTCCCAGGAGGCCCTGCAGGAGGCCCAGAGCCTGGCGGAGGGCAAGGGCCAGCAGGAGATCCAGGCCGAGCACCTGCTGCAGGTTCTCCTTCAGCAGCCGGAAGGGGTGGTGGTGCCGGTGCTCCAGAAAATGGGGATCGCCCCCCAGCCCCTGCTCGCCGCGGTGGAGGACAAGGTCAACCGGCTGCCCAAGGTGAGCGGCGGCGGCTTCGGCCAGGTCTACCTCTCGCCCCGCCTCAAGCGCGTCTTCGACCACGCCTTCCGGATCGCCACCGAGATGCGCGACGAGTACGTGAGCCAGGAGCACCTCTTCCTGGCGCTCCTCGACAGCAAGGACTCCACGGTGGCCGAGCTGCTCGTGGCCAAGGGGGTCAACAAGGAGCAGTTCCTCGCCGCCCTGGTGTCGGTGCGGGGCAGCCAGCGGGTCACCGACCCCAACCCCGAGCAGAAGTACCAGGCGCTCGAAAAGTACGCCCGCAACCTCACCGACGAGGCCCGGCGCGGCAAGCTCGACCCGGTGATCGGCCGGGACGACGAGGTGCGGCGTGTCGTGCAGGTGCTTTCCCGCCGCACCAAGAACAACCCGGTGCTGATCGGCGAGCCCGGGGTGGGCAAGACCGCCATCGTGGAGGGCCTCGCCCAGCGGATCGTGAACGGCGACGTGCCCGAGGGGTTGCGCAACAAGCGGGTGCTGGCCCTCGACATGGGGGCGCTGGTGGCCGGCGCCAAGTACCGGGGCGAGTTCGAGGAGCGGCTCAAGGCGGTGCTCAAGGAGGTCCAGAAGCGGGAGGGGGAAATCATCCTCTTCATCGACGAGATCCACACCCTGGTGGGCGCGGGCGCGGCCGAAGGCTCCATGGACGCCTCCAACATGCTCAAACCCGCGCTGGCCCGCGGCGAGCTGCACTGCGTGGGGGCGACGACGCTGAACGAATACCGCAAGCACATCGAAAAGGACGCGGCCCTGGAGCGGCGGTTCCAGCAGGTGCTGGTCCAGGAGCCCTCGGTGGAGGACACCATCGCCATCCTCCGGGGCATCAAGGAGAAATACGAGGTGCACCACGGGGTGCGGATCAAGGACTCGGCCACGGTGGCCGCGGCCACCATGTCCAACCGCTACATCACTGATCGGTTCCTTCCGGACAAGGCCATCGACCTCATCGACGAGGCCGCCTCCCGGCTTCGGATCGAGATCGACTCCATGCCCACCGAGATCGACCAGGTGGAGCGGAAGCGGATGACGCTGGAAATCGAGCGGGAGGCCCTCCGGAAGGAGAGCGACAAGCCTTCCCGGGAGCGGCTCGCGAAAGTCGAGGCGGAGCTGGCCGACCTCAACGAGAAGCTGGCAGCCATGAAGGGCCACTGGTCGCTCGAAAAAGAGATCATTCAGGAGATCCGGAAGATCAAGGCGGAGATCGACGACGCCCGGCGCGAGGAGCAGCAGGCCCAGCGCCAGGGCGATCTCGCCCGGGTGGCCGAGATCCGCTACGGCAGGATCGTGGAGCTCGAAAAGCGGCTCGCCGCCGAAAACGAGCGCCTCGCCGGGATCCAGGCCAACAACCAGATGCTGAAGGAAGAGGTGGACGAGGAGGACATCGCCGCCGTGGTGGCCAAGTGGACGGGCATCCCGGTGGACAAGCTCCTGGCGGGCGAGAAGGCCAAGCTGGTCCATGCCGACGAGGAGCTGGCCCGCCGCGTGGTGGGCCAGGAGGAGGCGATCAAGGCGGTGGCCAACTCGGTGCGGCGGGCCCGGGCCGGGCTCCAGGACCCCAACCGGCCGCTCGGCTCCTTCATTTTCCTCGGTCCCACCGGGGTGGGCAAGACGGAGCTGGCCCGGTCGCTCGCCGAGTTCCTGTTCGACACCGAAAAGGCGATGATCCGCCTCGACATGTCGGAGTTCATGGAGAAGCACTCGGTGGCCCGGCTGATCGGCGCCCCCCCCGGCTACGTGGGCTACGAGGAAGGCGGCTACCTCACCGAGGCGGTGCGGCGGCGGCCCTACTCGGTCATTCTCTTCGACGAGATCGAGAAGGCCCATCCGGACGTGTTCAACGTGCTCCTCCAGATCCTGGACGACGGCCGGATGACCGACGGCCAGGGGCGAACGGTGGACTTCAAGAACACCATCCTCATCATGACCTCGAACCTGGGCAGCCAGCTCATCATGGAGATGGGCGAGGCGCGGCGGGAGGAGATGACCCGGCAGGTGCACGAGATCCTGCACCGCCAGTTCAAGCCGGAGCTCCTCAACCGGATCGACGAGATCATCATCTTCCACGGGCTGTCCCGGGAAGACCTTGCCAAGATCGTCGATATCCAGAATAATCTCCTGGTCAAACGGCTGGCCGAGCAGAAGTTCCACGTGGCGCTCACCGGCCGGGCCAAGGCGTTCCTGATCCAGGTCGGTTACGATCCGGCCTACGGGGCCCGGCCGCTCAAACGGGCCATCCAGCGCTACGTGCAGGATGCCCTGGCCATGAAGATCCTGGAAGGGGCCTTCTCCGAGGGCGACCGGATCGTGATCGACGCCCGCCCGGACGGTGAGGGGCTGGAATTCCGGCAGGGCGCGAAGGAAACCGCCGAAGCGGCTGCCTAGGATTGACCCAATGCGGCACCCCCGGCGCGACCGCCGGTGGTGTTTTTTTATGAAGGAGGGTACATCATGAGCAGGGAAGAGGAAGCCGGCGCGCCGCCGGGCGGGGAAATTGCCGAGCTGGCCCGTCAGCGGGCGGAGAATGTGTTTGCGGCCAAGGGATTCTGCTGCTCGGAATCCATTCTCTATGTTTTGAACGCGGCCCTCGGCGGCGGACTGCCCCCGGAGACCGCCCTCCACCTGGGCTCGGGCTTCTGCCACGGCATGGGCGGGGCGGGCTGCGCCTGCGGCGCCCTGGCCGGCTCCGAGGCGGTGCTCGGGCTCTTCCTGAGCCACCGGCAGCCGGGTGGGGTCAAGAAAAAGGAATTCGAGGCCCTCTGCCGGGAGATGCACGACCTCTTCAAGGAGCGGTTCGGGGCCACCTGCTGCCGGGTGCTCCTCAAGAAGCGAAAGGAAAAGCAGGGCGCCAGCTGCCAGGAGCTGACCGGCGGCGGGGCGGCGCTCGTCACCTCGCTTCTCCTGCGGATGAAGCCGGAGCTGGCTGCGGGGACCGATATGGAGTTCCTGCGGAAGCGGGACTCCAAGGCGGGAAACCTGGTGCGGAAGGCTCTGGGAAAGGGACCGGCGGCGTAGCGCCGGTCCCCTCGGGACCCAAGGCGGCAAGCAGGATCGGGGGGTCAGGCCGGACAAGCCGGCCCGGAGGGATCAGCGGGGAGCAAAAGTATCGCACTCGGGATGGTCGGCATGGCGGCCCACGTGGACGCCGTCGGCCACGCACTCGAGCGCGTTGTTGAACTTGCAGCTCGCCACCTTGCAGGCCCCGACACTGCCGGTGGACTCCTTCACGCCTCCTTTCTGCCCGAGCTTCAGAAAGGTGTCGCACAGGGGGGCGGCCGCGCCCACGGTGATCGCCAGGGCATGGCACATTTTGTTGGTGTTGTACGCACAATCGGTCATGCTGCAGTCGATGATTCTGGGCAGGTTCATCATGATGTCACCTCCAGGTTCGTCTCCCGCTTGCTGGCCTTGGTTTAGCGCAATCTGCTTGCCAGGATATTCCATTGTGGGGAATCCGGGCCGGGTTGTCAAACCGGTCATCGGCCAGCAAGGACGCGGGGGGCCTCGTAGGGAGGCGGGGGGTGTGGCCGCTCTCTCGGCAGGGGCCGAGAGGGACGGGGGCGTCCCCTACTGCTCGTTTTCTGGGACCAGCTCGTCGGGCGGGCTCACCTCCAGGCCCGACCGGCGGGCCTCGTCCATGGATTCTTCGTCGTCCCCCTCGCCTTCCATGGCCACTTCCTTGGGGGTTGTTTCCTCCACTTCCCGGCCCTCGGCCCGGTCCTCCCGCTCCCACAAGGCATGGTTGATGAGCAGGTGGTCGATCACCTCCCGGAAGCCCAGGTTGTCCTCGATGATTTCGATGAGGATGTGCCGCTCCTCCTGGCTGGGAAGGGCCCCTTCCAGATAGATCACTCCGTCCTGGGAGGAGATCTCGAGCTCCTGCAGATCGACCCGGCCGTCCTCCCGCAGCTCATCCCAGATCACCTCCTCGATCTGGTCATCGGAAAGCCCCTGGTACTCGGAGGGGAGGGAAGACGCCTCTGCCTCCGCCTCTTCCTCGATCATGGCCGGGGGGGCGCTCGGGATTTCCGCGCCACCCGCGCAGTCATTGCAGTACTGGGTCCAGGGGAGTGCCTGCAGCCGCTCGAAACGGATGGGACGGCCGCAGTTCTCGCAGATGCCGTAAGTCCCGGTTTCGATTTTGCGCAGGGCCAGGTCGATTGACTGGAACTCCTTGCGCTCCTGGTCATCGAGCTGGTCCATCCCCTGGGCGATGACCTCCTTCTGGGCCATTTCCTCGAACTCGATCTCCGGGGCATGGAGATTGGCCCAGGAGTCGCCCAGCCTGGTCCGGTACTCGATCAGATCGTGCCGGCGCTCCAGGAGCTGGCGCCGGAGCACTTCAATCTCTTCTTTGCTGATTCTTTCCTTCCTGGGCATGATTTCTCCCCCTCGGAAGATGGACACCGGCATCAGGCCGGCCTTACGGGTCGACAGCTGATTGAATGGGAGCTCCTGATCGCCGCCCGGATGAAGAGGCGGGCCGCAGGTGGCCGCCGCAGAAACGGCAGACCTTCCCCTCTTTCATTTCACTATGGGTCTTCCGCGGCTGTCAAGGGCAGGAAGGAGGGATCGGCAAAGGGGGGCGTGGGGCTCGAAGGCGGGTTGGCTGTCGTTTCCGTTCAAAGCTGCTCCTTGGGCGGCAATTTCACCGTTCCGAGCCAAAAGTCGCCGATTTTGAGGACCAGGTCGAGCAAACGCTGATAGCTCAGCGGCTTGACCAGGTAACAGTTGGCATGCACGGCATAGGAGTCCCGGACGTCCTGTTCCGCCTGGGAAGTGGAGAGAACGATCACCGGAATGCTGCCCAGCGACGGGTCCTGTTTGATGGCGGCCAGGATTTCCCGGCCTCCCTTGCCGGGCAGGTTGAGATCGAGCAGGATCAGGTCAGGGCGTTCGGCCGCCGCGTACTGTCCGCGGCGGTGCAGGAAGGCCTCGGCCTCGTCCCCATGCCGCAGGAGCGTGATCTCCCCCGCGATGCCGGCCTCTTTGATCGCCTCCATGGTGATCCGGGCATCGGCAGGGTTGTCTTCGATCAGCAGGAGGTGGATGGGACGGCACTTCGCGTCTTTCATGCGCAGATCCAGCAGGAAAGCGAATCGTGCCTCAGGCCGGCCCGCCCTGCAGAACCCGGATGTAATTGGCCCGCTCCAGGGCTCCGGTGTCGGGGGTGTGCTCGATCCCCATGCTGCCGCGCATCTGCTCGACCGAGTCGTACTCGTGCTCTTCGAGCCAGCGGGCGAGCTCCGCCTTCACGGTGCCCAGGTGCTCCGGCTTGCGCTGGTACAGGGCCGAGACCATCTGCACTGCGTGGGCCCCGGCCATGATCGCCTTCACCGCATCGGTGGCGGTGTGGACCCCCCCGGTCACCCCCAGGGACAGCCGCACCCGGCCCGAGAGCAAAGCCAGCCAGCGCAGCCGCAGGAGCAGCTCCGCCGAGGTGGAGAGCCGAAGACGGCTCACCGGCTCCAGCTCCTCGATGGCGATGTCGGGCTGGTAGAACCGGTTGAAGAGGATCACGCCGTCCACCCCGGTTTCTTCCAGACGGCTCACGAAGTTGGGGAGGGCGGTGAAGAAGGGGGAGAGCTTCACCGCCACCGGAATGGTGACCTCCTCCTTGACTGACCGCGCGACGTGGAGCAGACGGTTTTCGATCTCGGCGGCGGTTTCCCCTGCGTCGGCGGCGAGGAAGTACATGTTGAGTTCCAGGGCATCCGCCCCCGCCTCCTCGATCAGCCCCGCGTACTCGGTCCAGCCGCCCTCGCTCACCCCGTTGAGCGACCCGATCACCGGGATGGACACGCTCTCCTTCACCTCGGCCAGCTTGCCCAGGTAGAGCTCGGGGCCGAGCTGCATGTCCTCGGTGCGGGCGAGATAGGTGAGGGCCTCCCGGTAGTTGTATTCCGGCTCGTCGATCTCGGCCACCGCCCGCACCTGGGCGGCGACGATCTGCTCCTCGAAGAGGGAGTACATGACGATGGCGGCGGCGCCGGCATCCTCCAGCCGCCGCACGGTGTCGAGGTCGTCGGCCATTGGCGAGGCCCCGGGCATGAGCGGGCTGGACAGGGTGTATCCCAGGTAGCGGGTGGTGAGGTCCATACTGGTCTCCCTTCTCGATGACCTTATTTTTCGGAAGCATGGGGGATCGGACCGATCCGTCCGATCCGTCCGATGAAGAACATCGTTGAAGGACTCCCTTCATGCCTCCACCGGCTCCCGCGCCCTTGCCCTTCCCTTCACCTCCAGCTTCGCGAGCTGCTCGTAGAGCGCCCAGCGCTGCCTGACGTTTTCCTGGGCCAGGGCGAGGAGCTCCTTGGCCCGCTGGGCGTCGATCTTTTCGAGCATCCGGTAGCGGGTCTCGTTGTAGATGTACTCCTGGAGCGGGATCTTGGGCGGGCCGGAGTCGAGCTGCAGGGGGTTCTCCCCGGCTGCGAGCCGCCGGGGGTCGTAGCGGTAGAGCGGCCAGTGGCCCGAGTCCACCGCCAGCTTCTGCTGCCTGGCGCCGTAGGCCAGGTCGTAGCCCTGGCCGATGCAGTGGGCGTAAGCGATGATGAGGGAGGTGCCCCGGTAGGACTCCGCCTCCTGGAACACCTTCACCGCGTGGTTGTCGTTGGCGCCGAAGGCCACCCGGCCCACGTAGACCGTGCCGTAGGTCATGGCCATCAGCCCCAGGTCCTTCTTGGGAATGGCCTTGCCGGCCGCCGCGAACTTGGCGGTGGCCGCGAGCGGGGTGGCCTTCGACTGCTGGCCGCCGGTGTTGGAATAGACCTCGGTGTCGAGGACCAGGACGTTCACGTCGCGGCCCATCGCGAGCACGTGGTCCAGGCCCCCGTAGCCGATGTCATAAGCCCAGCCGTCGCCGCCCACGATCCAGACGTTCTTCCGCACCAGGTAGGGGGCGAGCGGCTCCAGCCGCCGGGCCTCGGGGGTGTCGATCCCGGCGAGCTTCTCCAGCAGGGCGGCCACCCGCTCCCGCTGGGCCTCGATTCCCGCCTCGCTGGTCTGGTCGGCGACGAGGAGGTCCGAAACCAGGTCATCGCCCAGCCGGGACGCCAGGACCCGCAGCAGCTCCTTGGCCTGCTCCTGGTGCTTGTCGAGGGCCAGCCGGAACCCGAAGCCGAACTCGGCGTTGTCCTCGAAAAGCGAGTTGGCCCATGCCGGTCCGCGGCCGTTTGCCCTCGTGGTGTACGGGGTGGTGGGCAGGTTGCCCCCGTAGATCGAGGTGCAGCCGGTGGCGTTGGCGATGAGGGCCCGGTCGCCGAAGAGGGCGGTGAGGAGCTTCAGGTACTGGGTCTCGCCGCAGCCGGCGCAGGCCCCCGGGTACTCGAACAGGGGCTGGAGGAGCTGGGAGGTCTTGACGTTCAGCTTGAGCTCCCGCCGGTCCGGCTCGGGAAGGGTCAGGAAAAACTGGTAGAGCGGCTTCTCGTGGTCCCGCCACTCGGCGTGGGGCTTCATGTTGATCGCCCGATGCTTGGGATCGGACTTGTCCTTGCCCGGGCAGACCATGACGCAGAGCTTGCAGCCCGTGCAGTCCTCGGGCGCCACCTGCACGGTGTACTTCATCCCCTTGAATTCGCCCTTGGCGTCCGCCGACCGGAAACCGGGGGGCGCTTCTGCGAGGAGGGCCGGGTCGTACACCCTGGTGCGGATGGTGGTGTGGGGGCAGACGAAGGAGCACTTGCCGCACTGGATGCACACCTCCGGGTCCCAGATGGGGATTTCGAGAGCGATGTCCCGCTTCTCCCACTTGGTGGTGCCCATCGGCCAGGTGCCGTCCACCGGGAAGGCGGAGACCGGCAGCAGGTCCCCCGCCCCGGCCATGAGCTTCGCGGTCACCCGCTGCACGAAGTCCGGGGCTTCCTCGGGCACCGGCCGCCGCATGGCGATCTCCGAGGTGACCGCCGCGGGCACCCGCACCTCGTGGAGGTTGGCCAGGGTGTCGTCCACCGCCTGATAATTCTTGCGGACGATCTCCTCGCCCCGCTTGCCGTACGTCTTCCGGATCGCCTCCTTGATGTGGCCGATGGCCTCCTCCCGGGGGAGCACCCCGGAGATGGCGAAGAAGCAGGTCTGCATGACGGTGTTGATCCGCACCCCCATGCCGGTCCGCTCGGCCACCCGGTAGGCGTCGATCACGAAGAAGCGGAGCTTCTTGGCGATGAGGTCCTCCTGGACCTGCCGGGGCAGGTGGTCCCACACCTCGTCCGGGCCGTAGGGGGCGTTCAGCAGCAACACCCCGCCCTCCTTGGCGAAATCGAGCACCCGGATCTTCGCGAGGAACCCGAACTGGTGACAGCCCACGAAGTTGGCCCGGCTGATGAGATAGCTCGACCGGATGGGGCGCGGCCCGAACCGGAGGTGGGAGACGGTCAGGCTCCCCGATTTCTTGGAGTCGTAGACGAAGTAGCCCTGGGCGTGGTTGGGGGTGTCCTCGCCGATGATCTTGATCGAGTTCTTGTTCGCCCCTACGGTGCCGTCCGCCCCCAACCCGAAGAAGACCGCCCGGATCACGTCGTCGGGCTCGATGTCGAAGGCCGGGTCGTAATCGAGCGACAGGCGGGTGACGTCGTCCTCGATGCCGATGGTGAAGTGGGGCTTGGGGGACTCCTTCTTCAACTCGTCGAAGACCCCCTTCACCATGGCCGGGTTGAATTCCTTGGACGACAAGCCGTAGCGGCCGCCGACCACCTCGGGCAGCCGCTCGAACCGGGTCAGCCCCTGGTGCCTGGCCTCCCGCAGGGCGGAAACCACGTCCAAGTAAAGGGGCTCGCCCACCGCGCCCGGCTCCTTGGTGCGGTCGAGCACCGCGACGGCCTTGGTGCTGGGCGGCAGGGCGGCCACGAAATCCGTGATCGAGAACGGCCGGTAGAGGCGGACCTTCACCACCCCCACCTTCTCGCCCCGGCCGTTCAGCCACTCGGCGGTCTCGTGGGCCACCTCGGCGCCCGAGCCCATGATGACGATGACCCGCTCCGCCTCGGGATCGCCCGCGTAGTCGAACAGCCGGTACCTCCGGCCGGTGAGGCCCGCGAAGCGGTCCATGGCCGCCTGCACCTTCTCCGGGCAGGCCAGATAGAAGGGGTTGGCCGCCTCCCGGGCCTGGAAGAAGGCGTCCGGGTTGTAAGCGGTGCCCCGGATCACCGGCTGGTCCGGGGTGAGGGCGCGCTCGCGGTGGATGCGGACCCACTCGTTTTCGATCATCGCCCGGCAGTCGTCGTCGGCCACCTCTTCGAGCTTGTTGATCTCGTGGGAGGTGCGGAAGCCGTCGAAAAAGTGGAGGAAGGGCACCTGGCTGTCCAGCGTCGCGCTGTGGGCGACGAGCGCCAGGTCCTGGGCCTCCTGCACCGAGCCGGAGCAGAGCATGGCGAACCCGGTCTGCCGGCAGGCCATGACGTCCGAGTGGTCCCCGAAGATGGAGAGGGCGTGGGTGGCGATGGTGCGGCCGGTGACGTGCATGACGAAGGGGGTGAGCTCGCCCGCGATCTTGTACATGTTGGGGATCATGAGGAGCAGCCCCTGGGAGGCGGTGAACGTGGTGGCGAGCGCCCCTGCCTGGAGCGACCCGTGGATGGCCCCGGCCACCCCGGCCTCGGACTGCATCTCCTGGACGAGCGGCACCGTGCCCCAGATGTTCTTCCGCCCCTTGACCGACCACTCGTCGGCGAATTCCCCCATGGGCGACGACGGGGTGATGGGATAGATGGCGATCACTTCGCTGAGCCGGTGGGCCACCGAGGCGCACGCCTCGTTGGCGTCGACGGTGATCATGCGGCGCATGGGATTCCTCCGGAATCGTTGGAGGCTGGAGGGCCGGCTTGCGGCTGGAGGCGGGGGCGGAAAGGGCTTCCCGCCTTTGCCTCCGACCTCCAACCTCAAGCCTCCAACCGGGATTGTGCCCTGGTGAACAGTTGCAATATCTCTAAAACGACCCCCTGCTCATGGGCCGATCAGAACGGCCTTCCCTATTCTTTCAGAAGCCGCCGCGCGGTGTCAAACCCGGGGCGATCGCTCCGGCAGCCAATCAGAGAGACATCGATGGAAGGGCGGAAAAAGATGTTGCCTGGAGGGGCTGGGACCGATATGGTGCCCTGACTCAAATCCTGTCGAGGATGAAGCGAAATGACCCCCCAAAAGCGCCCCAAGGCCCCGGTGCTCACCGGAAAGCAGGCCCGCCACCTGCGCGGCCTGGGCCATCATCTGAAACCCACGGCCATGGTCGGCAAGGAGGGGATCACCGGGAACGTGATCGCCGCCGTCGAAGCGGTCCTCACCGTTCACGAGCTGATCAAGGTGAGGATCCAGGAAAACTGCCCCCTCGACCGCAGCGAGGCGGCCGCCCGGCTCGGGGAGCAAACCGCGGCCGCCGTGGCCCAGGTCCTGGGCAAGACCTTCCTTCTCTACCGCCCCAACCCGGACCTGCCTGAAGACAAGCGGATCAAGCTGCCGTAAGGAGCTTTCAGCTGGCCTCCCAGGGGTCGGGGGGGGGAAGCGGCCATGAGCTTGAAATTTCGAGGTGGGAAAAGAAGGAGGGCGGCATGAAGCCTGTTGGGCGCGGCTGGACCTGGTTGGTGGCGGTGGCGGCAGCCTGTGCTCTCATTTCCTGCAGCGCCCTCAAGCCGGTGCCGCCGGAAGTCAGTCTCACGGGCCTCTCGGTCGAGGGGCTGACTCTCAACCAGGCCGACCTGAATGCCAGGCTCAGAATTTTCAACCCGAACCGCGTGGCCCTGACCATTCAGCAGATCGATTACACGCTCCTGCTCGACGGCATCAAGGTCTCGGACGGCCGGTCGCTCGTGCCGGCCCGCATCGGCGCGCACGAATACGGCTATCTGGACATGAAGCTCTCGGCCTCCTACCTCCCGCTCTGGCAGGTGCTGACAGGCCTGGCCGACAAGGAGGACGTGCGGTTCGCCATGGCCGGGTCGGTGCGGATCAGCGGCTGGGGCGGCGTGGGCGCCACCTTCCCTCTCAAAAGGGAGGGGACCGCCTCCCTCAGGCAGCTCTGGCCCGGCGCTGAGCGGAAAGGTCAGAACACCTTCTCTTCTTCCAGCAGCCGTTTCTCCCCTTCGAGCTTCTGGATTTTTCCGATCGGCTGGGTCACCTCCACCACGCCCAGGTAGGTGCCGGCCTCGTCGCGCACCGGGTAGTAGCGGATCAG
>JAJYKH010000337.1 GCA_021788685.1 Deltaproteobacteria bacterium
TTTCCAGGGCCGGCGGCATGAAGGAGGGATCGAGGCCGGCCAGCACGTCCCGGTCCGCGCCGAGCTGGCGGGAGAGGCGGGCGAAGGCCTCCTTGCTGGAGACATAGACGATCTGCTTCGCCTCGCCGTATTTCTGGATTTTTTCGATGAGCTGCTGCCGGAGAGGGGGAGCGAGCTCCTCGCCGAAATAGAGGGTCAGGCGCAGCTCGCCCCCCAGGGCGCCGCTCGCCCGGACCAGATTCGTATACACGAGAAAAAAGAAGAGAAAGATCAGGACGGCCAGGGTGACCGACAGGAAGGTGAACAACTGGGTGGGCCAGGTCTTCCTGAAGTTGCGGCCGGTCTGGGTGAGGATGGCTTTGAAGAATCTCATCGGCGTTTCTCCCCGTTCGGCTGGATTCAGTTGAGGGTGGCCCCGTAGGCCGCCATGCTCCCGTTCTCGGAGAGCCATTCGGTCAGGCGCCCCTGGTGGAGGTTCACCACCCGGTGGTCCGAGCCCGCGAACAATTGCCGATCATGGGTGGCGACGATGATGGTGCTCCCTGCCGCGCGCAGCCGTTCGAAGAGATCGAGCACCCAGCCCGCGGCTTCGGGGTCCAGGTTGCCGGTGGGCTCGTCGGCCAGCAGCAGGGTCGGGGAATTGGCGGCCGCCCGGGCGATCGCCACCCGCTGCTGCTCGCCCCGGGAGAGCTTGCCGGCGGGCTTGTCGTGCAGCTTGGCCATGTGGAGGATCTCGAGCAGCTCCATGATCCGCTCCCGGATCTCGGCCGGTGGCCGGTAGACGACCTCCATGGCCATGGCGATGTTGCGGAAGACCGATTGCCGCGGCAGCAGCTTGAAATCCTGGTAGGCCACCCCGATTTGCTGCCGGAGCTGCTGGACGGCCGCCGGCTTCAGCTTTGCCAGGTCATGGCCCGCCACTTCCACCACCCCTTTGGTGGCGGCCTCCAGGCAGCAGATGAGCTTGAGCAGGGTGGACTTGCCGGCCCCGCTCATGCCGGTGCAGAAGAGGATCTCCCCGCTGTGCACCGTCAGGGAGACGTTCTGCAGGGCGATAATGTCCGGAATGTAGACTTTGGTCACCTTGACCAGGTCGACGATCGGCCGTGGGTCCGCGGGGGGGGAGGGCATGGGCGTCGTTACCCCGTTAAAAGGAAAAAGCTGAGATCGGGGCCAATTGGACCGGATTATAGCAAGTGAAAATTTTTTGACACTTCTTTTGTGGGATTGTATAGAGAAGAACATCTTGACGGTCACGCCACCAACGCCGCCCCGAGTACCGAATTACAGGGGCAACGGAGCGTCGAGACGGCTCCTGCCTCATTTTCGTAAGCGATCACAGGTGCCGGAGATGCGCGAAAGCGGCCTGTGAGGCTGTACATCGGGTACGCGAACAGGCCGCTGACAAAGCAGATTCGGTGCCTGTGATCGCTTACCGCCCCGAGGGTTGCCGATTCTCCTATGGACAAACTCTCCATCCTGCTGCTGGCCGATCCCCGCGAAGCCGCTCCCATCACCAAGGCCTTGCAGGAACGGCAGTGGCTGGTGACCACGGTCCAGGAGGTCGGGGAAGCCGCCTGCCGTCTTCGGGACGGGCAGTACCAGCTCCTGCTGTTCCAGGCCGATCCCCCCAAGGACTGGCCTTCTTTTTTCGCGGCACTGCCGGCTGCCGATGCCCCGCCCGTCCTGGTTTTGGCCAGGCAGCCCACCATCGGCGAGGCGGTGGCGGCGGTGCGCGCCGGCGCCGCCGATTACCTGCAAGCGCCGGTCCCCGCCGGTCAACTTTCCGACATTATCGAGCGGACCATTGCGGCACGGGCGGCCGCCGCCGACCGCGCCCGCCATCCCGTCTTTGCCAACATCATCGGCCAGAGCGAGAAGATCAAAAAAGTTTTCTCCCTGGTCGAGAAAGTCTGCGATACCGACACCACCGTCCTGGTGCACGGCGAGTCGGGGACCGGCAAGGAGCTGATCGCCCGGGCCCTCCATTACCAGGGGGCGCGCCGCACCGGCCCCTTCGTGCCGGTCAACTGCGGCGCCATCCCCGGCGAGCTGCTGGAAAGCGAGCTGTTCGGCCACGAAAAGGGGGCCTTCACCCACGCCATCCGGACCCGGGTGGGACGGTTCGAGATGGGGCACGGGGGCACCGTCTTCCTGGACGAGGTCTCCGAAATGAGCCCCATGCTGCAGGTGAAGCTCCTGCGGGTCCTCCAGGAGCGCGAGTTCGAGCGCATCGGCGGCACCAAGACCATCAAGTCCGACTTCCGGGTGGTTGCCGCCACCAACCGCGATCTGGAAGAGGAGGTCCGCCAGGGGAGCTTCCGGGAAGACCTCTATTACCGGCTCAACGTCATCCCCATCGAGGCGCCGCCGCTCCGGGAACGGCCTTCCGATATTCCGCTGCTGGTCAGCCACTTCATCGAAAAGTTCAACGCTTCCAAGCACAAGACCATCAGCGGCGTCAGCTCCGGGGCCTTGGCCTGCCTGGTGAATTTCGACTGGCCGGGCAACGTCCGGGAGCTGGAGAACGTGATCGAGCGGATGGTCATCCTGGCCACCTCCGACGAGCTCACCGAGGAAGACCTGCCCGGCCGTCTCCGGGAAAAGAACGGGACCGCCCGGGTCGCGGTCGAAGCCGTCCCGGACGAGGGATTCGTCCTGAGCGAGGTGGTCGCCGACTTCGAGCAGCGGCTGATCATCCAGGCGCTGAACCAGACCGGCTGGGTGAAGAACCAGGCGGCCAAGCTCCTGAACGTCAACCGCACCACCCTGCTCGAAAAAATGAAGCGCTACAATCTCATCCAGCCCTCGGCCCCGGCGTGACGGCAGGAGCACCTCCGGTGCCTGACGGCTGCGATCGGTTTCTCATGACCTTCCAGGCCCTTTCTCCCAAACGGCTGATGCCGGTCCTGGCCTTGCTCCTGCTCGTGGGCAGCGGGCTGGTGGTCCTTCCGGCGGCAGCGGCCGGGAAGGAAGGGGCGGTCTCCTCCGCCCCCCCGGCGGCGGATCTCTGGCAGGCGGCCGAAAAGGCGGCAGCCGCCGGCCGCAAGGAAGAAGCGGCCGGGCTGTTTGACCGCGTGTATCGCCTGCACCGTGGGGAGGGGCAGGGCGAAGAGGCCCTGTGGCGGGAGGTGCGGCTGCGGGACGAGCTGGCCCTCGGCCAGGCGGGGGCGGACTGGGGAGCGGTCCGGGACCTGTACCGGCTTTACACCATCGACTATCCCCAGGGCGCCCATTTCGAGGAGGCCTATCTCGGCCTGGGGCTGTCCCATTTCCGGATGTATTTTTTCCGGGAGGCCGCGATCTATTTCAAGCTCTTTCTCGACCGCTTTCCCCAGTCCTCTCTCCGGGTCAAGGCCACCTACTGGCAGGGGCCAACTCTGTTTATGATCGGCCGG
>JAJYKH010000338.1 GCA_021788685.1 Deltaproteobacteria bacterium
CGATATCGACGACCGGGGCCAGGTGACGGTGGCCCCCCTCAAGGAAGAGGGGCCGACGATTCCGATCCTCAGCGTGATCGGCGAGGCGATGGACAAGGGGCTGCACTTCCCCCTGCTCATCCGGTTCCAGGACCTGCTCCGCAACCGGGTGGACCGCCTGAACGAAGCCTTCCAGAGCGCCATCGACGAGTTCGGATACCGCTCCCCCTACCGGGGGGTGTATCCCATCAAGGTCAACCAGCTGCGCGAGGTTGCCGAGGAGATCGTCGACGCCGGCCGCCCTTACCACCATGGCCTGGAAGTGGGCTCCAAGCCGGAGCTGTTCGCGGCGCTCGCCATCCACGAGGACCCGGAGAGCCTCATCGTCTGCAACGGCTACAAGGACCGGGAATTCATCAAGACCGCATTGGTGGGGGTGAAGCTCGGCAAGAAGGTCATCCTCGTGGTGGAGAAGACCGAGGAGGTCCACCAGATCATCGAGCTCTCCGGGGAGCTGAAGGTGGAGCCGCTCATCGGCGTGCGGGTGCGGCTGATGACCAAGGGCACCGGCAAGTGGGAGATGAGCGGCGGCGAGGATGCCAAGTTCGGCCTCGCCACCCACGAGATCCTGGCGGTTTCCCGCCGGCTCAAGGAGGCGGGGATGGCCCACTGCCTCAAGCTGGTCCACTTCCACGTGGGCTCCCAGATCCCGGACATCCTCTCCATCAAGAAGGCGGTCCGGGAAGGGGCCATGTTCTACGCCAAGCTCAAAAAGACCGGCCACGACCTCGGATACATCGACGTGGGCGGGGGCCTGGGGGTGGACTACGACGGCAGCCGCACCACCTTCCATTCCTCGGTCAACTACTCCCTCACCGAGTACGCCCGGGACATCGTCTATAACATCATGGACGTCTGCGACTCCGAGCAGGTGGCGCACCCGGTGGTGATCAGCGAATCGGGCCGCGCCCTGGTGGCCCACCATTCGGTGCTGGTGGTGGAGACGTTCGGCCACGTCAAGAAGGCCCCGGACGACCTGGCACCGGTCAAGCCGGAGAGCAACCACAAGCTGGTGGCCGACGCCTGGGACACCTACGAGCAGATCAATCCGGACAATCCCCTTGAGGCCTACCACGAGGCGGTCCACCTCAAGGAGGAGGCCCAGACCTATTTCGGCCTGGGGCTGATCGACCTCGAAGTGAAGGCGGAGGTGGAGAAGCTTTACTGGCTCATCGCCGCTGAGGTGATGAAGCTTTACAAGGGGGCGGAGTACGTGCCCGAGGAGATCGTCGAGCTGGAAAGCCGGTTCAGCGACCAGTACCTCTGCAACTTCAGCGTCTTCCAGTCGCTCCTTGACCACTGGGGCTTCGGCCAGCTCTTCCCGATCATGCCCCTGCACCGCCTCGACACCGAGCCCACCCGGCGGGGGACTCTGGTGGACATCACCTGCGACTCGGACGGCAAGGTGGCCAAGTTCATCAATCTCTACGAAGAGGGCACCGACACCCTGCCGCTCCACAGCCTCAACGGCGAGCCCTATTACCTGGGCATCTTTCTCACCGGCGCCTACCAGGACATCATGGGCGACCTCCACAACCTGTTCGGGCGGGTGAACGAGGCCCACGTCTTCCTGGACGATGACGAGGACGAGGGCTGGTACATCGAGGAGATCATCAAGGGCACCACCATGGAACGGGTGCTGGCCCTGGTGCAGTATACCGACAACGACCTCGCCCGGAAGATGAAGGCGCGCTTCGACCAGGCCATCCGCGACGACCGGCTGAAGCCGAGCGAGGCGATGCGGCTGCTCAAGGAATACGAGCAGGGGCTGAAGGGCTACACCTATCTCAATCTGGAGAATGCGAAGGGGTAGGAGGGCGTTTGCGGCGTTCGAGCTTCGAACGCTGAAACGGAGGAAGGGGCTGTCAGCCCCGGGGCCGGATCCGCTCCAGGACAGAGTCCACCGCGTGATAGATCTCGCTGTCGTCGCCGAAGACGTCCTGGACCTTGGGATGGTCGATCAGGTCTTCGATGATGTACTGGGTCAGATAAAGGCTGATGACGTTGGGATCGTTCACCAGGCCGCGAAGGGGGGCGGTCTTGAACTGCATGTCGAACTCTTCCATTTCGGGGAGCTTGTGGAAGAGCTCGGTGAAGGTGTCTTTCAGGGCTCGGTCGGAGGTGGTCTCGATGATATGCCGGTCGAGGAGCCGCTGCACCAGGGCCGCGGCGAGGTCGTCGGCCTGCCGCTGCAAGGCCTGGAGCATCTGGCGCCGCTCCTGGTCCCGCTTGCGATCGATGTCGCGGGCGGCCCGTTCGGCGACCGAGTTGGAATGGAATTGACGTGCCATTGTCCTTCTCCTGGACTTCGCAATGAGCTTGATTCGGGAAGGCTGCCGTCCATTGAACCAGTGTAGCAGCCTGCACTGGATAGATACAGGAAATTCGCAGAAAGGAAAAGGAATAAATCGTCTCAACAGCTGTTATTTCGCAGTGATGATACTGCAGGAACCTTCAGGCGTTGGAGGTGGGTCGCAGCATCCTCCGCGAGGCCGAGGAGCAGGTGCTCGCGGCCATCGGCAAGCTGGTCGACTTCCACCAGGCCAGACCCGGCCAGAAGCAGCGGCTGCGCAGCTGCTGGACGACCCGGAGTTTCCGTTTCGTGAACCGTTTGAGTATTGAGGTCGGAGGCAAGGTTCAAGGCTTTTGCTTCCAATCTCAAGCGAAGCGCTCCTCTAATCTCCAACGAATCACCCCTCCAACCTCCGACGCCAGCGGTCTTCATGACCGCTGGCTCCATCTGACATATTTTCGAGCTCTTCGCTCAGCTTGACCTTCCATTTCAGCACGCATCCGGCTGGCCGGGGATGCAGTCGCGGCAGACGTGACCATTTGCCTCATTCCGGTGGCCGCTCGCGAAGTGATACACTAATTTGGTGGTGCGCCCACATCGGGGCTCACAGCAGGAGGCGTTGCTCAAAGGGAACGGTGGTCCTTCCCTGAATCAAGCCCATTGACGCAAGGAGGTCGTTATGCGGCGGAAGATGGTGGTTACGGCCGCGGCCGGGGCGCTGCTGCTCGCGGGCGGGAACGCGCCGGTGCAGGCCCAGGATGGCACGCAGAACCGGACCCAGGTGCAAAACCAGGAGCAGGTGCAGATTTACGGCAGCCAGCTCATGACCCCCGAGGAGAGGGCCGCCTATCGGGAGCGGCTGCGGCTGGCGGCCACCCCCGAGGAACGGGAGCGGATCCGCCGGGAGCACCATGAGCAGATGCGGCAGCGGGCGGCGGAGTGGGGGGCGACCCTGCCGAATGAGCCGCCCGAACAGCCCGGCGGCGCGATGCGGCAGAACGGCATGGGTCGCGGGGGCGGCATGGGGCCGGGCGGGGGCAGGGGGGGGATG
>JAJYKH010000339.1 GCA_021788685.1 Deltaproteobacteria bacterium
CATCGGCTGCGAATTCTACATCGCCCCCGAAAGCCGCACCGACCGCTCCGCCCGCAGCGCCGGCGAGGCCGCGTTCCACCTGGTGCTGCTCGCCATGGATTACCGCGGCTACAAGAACCTCATGGAGCTGGCGTCCATCGCCCAGCTCGACGGCTTCTACTACAAGCCCCGGATCGACAAGGAGGTCCTCGCCCGGTACCACGAGGGGCTCATCGCCCTCACCGCCTGCCTCCACGGCGCGGTGCCCTACCGGATCGTCAAGGGCAACCTGGAAGGAGCCCGGCAGGAGGCGCGGTTCTACCACGAGCTGTTTGGCGACCGGCTCTACTTCGAGATGCAGGAGAACGGGATTCCCGAGCAGACCGTGGTCAACGACGGCCTGAAGGCGCTCTCCCGGGAAATGGGGGTGCCGCTCGTCGCCACCAACGACTGCCACTACCTCAACCGGGAGGAGTCCCAGGCGCACGAGGTGCTCCTCTGCATCCAGACCGGGAAGACCATCCACGACACCGGCCGGTTCCGCTTCTCCACCGACGAGCTCTACTTCAAGCCGCCGGAGGTGATGAAGCAGGCCTTCGCCCACTCCCCGGAAGCCATCGCCGCCACGGTGGCGATCGCCGGCCGCTGCAACCTGGAGCTCGATTTCGACCACCACTACTTTCCGATCTTCCCGGTGCCGGAGGGGGAGACCCTGGACTCCGTCTTCGAGCGGCAGGCCCGGGCCGGGCTTGAGGAACGGATCGCCGAGATCCGCGCCCAGCGAGGGCTCACCGCCGAGCAGGAGCAGGAGTACCGCGCCCGGCTCGACATGGAGATCGACGTCATCAAGAAAATGGGCTTCCCCGGCTACTTCCTCATCGTGGCCGACTTCATCAACTGGGCGAAGGACCACCAGATCCCGGTGGGGCCGGGCCGCGGCTCCGGGGCGGGGAGCCTCGCCGCCTACTCGCTGCGGATCACCGACATCGATCCCATCCCCTACGGCCTCATCTTCGAGCGGTTTTTGA
Organism: Deltaproteobacteria bacterium; assembly: GCA_021788685.1. Taxonomy (GTDB): domain Bacteria; phylum Desulfobacterota; class Desulfobulbia; order Desulfobulbales; family UBA5123; genus JAJYKH01. The sequence goes on from JAJYKH010000339.1 coordinate 1,008, forward strand.
ACATCGAGCGCAAGTCGATGCCCGACTTCGACGTCGATTTCTGCCAGGACCGCCGGGGGGAGGTGATCGACTACGTCCGCGGGAAATACGGCGGCGACGCCCACGTGGCCCAGATCGTCACCTACGGCACCATGAAGGCGCGGGCGGTCATCCGCGACGTGGGCCGGGCCCTGGGCATGTCCTTCGGCGACGTGGACCGGATCGCCAAGCTCGTCCCCGAGCAGCTCAAGATGACCCTCAAGAAGGCCATGGAGGAGGAGCCCCGCCTCCAGGAGGCGGCCAAGCGCGACCCCCAGGTGGCGGAGCTGCTCAAGGTCGCACAGACCCTCGAAGGCCTCCACCGCCACACCTCGACCCACGCCGCCGGGGTGGTGATCTCGCCCGAGGCCATGGTCAACTACCTGCCGCTCTGCAGGGGTCCCAAGGGCGAAATTCTCACCCAGTACGACATGGTCCACACCGAGAAGACCGGGCTCATCAAGTTCGACTTCCTCGGGCTCAAGACCCTCACGGTGATTGACCGGGCGGTGAAGCTCATCGAGGGGGACCGGGGCCACCGCCTTGCCATCGGCCAGATTCCGCTCGACGACCCCAAGACCTACGACATGCTCTCCCGGGGTGACGCCTTGGGGGTGTTCCAGCTGGAAAGCTCGGGAATGCGGGCGCTCCTCATGAAGATGAAGCCCGAGGTCTTCTCGGACCTCATCGCGCTGGTCGCCCTCTACCGGCCGGGGCCGCTCGAAAGCGGCATGGTGGACCAGTTCGTCGAAACCAAGCACGGCCGGATGAAGGCCCAGTACCCGCTCCCCCAGCTCGAGCCCATCCTGCAGGAGACCTACGGCGTCATCGTCTACCAGGAGCAGGTGATGAAGATCGCCAACGTGCTCGCCAGCTACACCCTGGGCGACGCCGACATGCTGCGCCGGGCCATGGGCAAGAAGAAGCCGGAGGTGATGGCCGCGGAAATGGAGAAGTTCCTGGCCGGCTGCAAGCAGAACGCCATCCCGGCGGACAAGGCGGAGTACATCTTCGACCTCATGGCCAAGTTCGCGGGCTACGGTTTCAACAAGAGCCACTCCGCCGCCTACGCCTACGTGGCCTACCAGACCGCCTACCTCAAGGCCCACTACCCCTCGCAGTTCATGGCCGCCCTCCTCTCCTGCGACATGCACAACACCGACAAGGTGGTGATGTACATCAACGAGTGCAAGGAGCACGAGATCGAGGTCCTGCCCCCGGACATCAACGAGAGCCACAAGGATTTCACCGTCATCCAGGACCGCATCCGCTTCGGTCTCGCCGCGGTGAAAAACGTGGGCGACGCCGCCCTCGACTCCGTCATCGAGGAGCGGGAGAAGGAGGGCGTCTACCGATCCCTGGAGGACTTCTGCTGCCGGGTGGACTCCCGTCGGGTCAACAAGCGGGTGATCGAAAGCCTCATCAAGGCGGGGGCCTTCGACTCGCTCGGCGCCAAGCGCTCCCAGCTCTTCGCCGTCCTCGACCAGGCCATGGAGCAGGCCCAGGCCGCCCAGCGGGACAAGCTCTCCGGCCAGATCTCCCTCTTCGGCGCCGCCGCCGGGGCGGCCACCGCCAAGGCCGCGGCTATCGGGCTGCCGGATGTCCCGGAGTGGCCCGAAAAGGAAAAGCTCGGCTACGAAAAGGAGACGGTGGGCTTCTACATCACCGGCCATCCGTTGGACAACTACCGCAAGGACTTCAAGGCGGTGGTGGACGTGGAGCTGGCCGGGATCGAGGAATGGGGGGAAGGCCAGCCGGTGCGGGTGGGGGGCATCATCCGCACCTTCAAGGAGCACAAGTCCAAGAAGGGCGACCGGATGGGATTCGTGACTTTGGAGGACACCACCGGGGCGGTCGAGGTGGTGGTCTTCCCGGAGGCGTTCAGCCGCTGCTCCCACCTCCTCACCGGCACCGACCCTCTCGTCGTCCTCGGCACGGTGAAGAAGGACGAGCGGGGGCCGAAGATCATCGCCGAGGCGGTGGACCTCTTGGCCGATGCCCGGGAGAAGTACATCGGCTCCGCCCGCGTCCTCCTTCAGGCCGAGCGGCTGGACCGGCGCCTACTCGAAAACCTCAAGCGCACCGCCCGCCAGCACCCCGGCCCCTGCCCGGTGGCCTTCACCCTCCGGTTCGAGGGCCGCGGCGAGGTGGATCTCGACCTGCCCGACGACTTCACCGTCCGGCCCTGCCCCGAGCTCACCCGCGAGGTGGAGCAGATGCTGGGCTATCCTGCCGTCACCTACCAGAAGAAGCCTGCCGAGATCAAGCCGCGCCACGGCAAAAAGTGGCAGAAGAGCTGAAGCGGGATTTTTGATTTGTGAACGCTGATTTTGGAATTTCAAATCAA
>JAJYKH010000340.1 GCA_021788685.1 Deltaproteobacteria bacterium
TTGGCCGGCAAAGGCGAAATAGAGCGAGGCACCCATGAGGAGCATGGGTGCGAAATGGATTATCTTCATGAATTTCTTCCCCTTGGCTCCATTATACGGCAATCGCGCCAAACCTAACAAATACAATAACCATCAGCGTCTGCAACTCCAAGGCTTGGCTAGGGAAAAGAAAGGGAAAGTTCTTGGTCTAACTTCGCGGCGCTTCCGGGGATTGTCGGCCTCGCAAAAAGCCGCTCCGCCGAGCGCTCGAGCCAAGCAACTGGTCGTTTTTTCGGTCCCGCCCGCCGGGGCTGAAGGCTATTGCCAGATCATCAGGGATTGGCGGGAACCAAAAAACATGTTCAAATGGGCCGCTGCCCACGACAAGCCAGTGAAAGAAAACCCATGCCCCCGCGCCCCGATCTCCAGCCCCTCACCATCGACGTCCCCGGCGTGGGCCCGGTGGTTTTCGCGCCCAGTCCCCGAGCCCGCCGTCTCAGTATCGTCCTCCGGCCCTTCGCCGGGGTGCGGGTCACCATGCCTAAGGGTGTGGCCCTGGCCCGGGCGGCCGCCTTCGTCACCAGCAAGCGGCCGTGGCTATCGGAAAAGATCGCCGAAATGCGCCAGCTCGAGGAGCGGCTCGCCGCCCGCTCTCCCCGGGGGCCGGCCATCGACCCGGCCGCGGCCCGGGAGCGCATCGAGTCGCGGCTCGCCGATCTGGCCGTCCGCCACGGCTTCCGGTTCGGCCGGGTAAGCGTCCGCTGCCAGAAGAGCCGCTGGGGCAGCTGCTCGGCCCGGAACGACATCAGCCTCAACCGGAAGCTCCTGGCCCTTCCCCCGGAGCTGATGGATTTCGTGCTTCTCCATGAGCTGGTCCACACCCGGATCAAGAACCACGGACCGGAATTTTGGGCGGAGCTGGAACGGGTGGCCGGAAGCGCCCGGGAGAAGGCGGCCCGCCTCAGGGGATATCATCTGGCGGTGCTGTGACGGACTGAGATGCCGGGCATCCGGCAGGGAAGGTGATCTCGCAAAAACCTTCGAAACCTGGCGGGCGGGAACGAGGAAACAAAAAATTCTGGCGCCGATCGCCGCGGAGCGGCTTTTTGCGAGGCCGACAATTGTTGAAGACATGCGAAAAGAAAAAGGAGAGAGCACATGAGCAGCACCTTCCATCCCCATGAGCAGATCGTCTATGCCGACCATCCCCGGTTCGCCAACGTCAGGATCGCGGTCCTGGTAGCGGCGAAGGAGGGCCAGCCGGTAGGGGTTTCCCGGCTCGACATCGCCCCCGGGACCGAGATCCCCATCCACACCCACGATCCCCAGGTGGACTCCATCTTCGTGGTGGCCGGGTGCGGCGAGGCCTTCGTCAACGGCGAGTGGCGGCCGATCGGGGCCGGCGACTTCGTCTTTGTGCCGGCCCGGGAGAAGCACGGCATCCGGAACACCGGCGCGGACCGCCTCCACCTCTTCATCCATCACAGCCCGGCGCTCATCTAATGTCCATCGGGAAACGGTCTTTTCGCCCGATTGCTGCGTTGCTCAGTCGCCTGGAAATGCTCACGTACAGGAAGTACGCGAGTTTATGCCCGGCTTCTGGGGTACTTTCCAGGCTCCCTCGCGTCTTGCACTCGGACGAAAATCCTTGTTTCTGAACGGACACCATCTTATGGCCAACGACCGGTTCGGAGTTTCCCTCGCCGACGGCCTCATCGTGGAGGCGGTCGCCTACGGGGGCGCCCCCACCCTCTGCCTCTCCACCCAGGCCGGCTGCGCCCTGGGGTGCGCCTTCTGCGCCTCCGGAAGGCGGGGGCTGAAGAGAAATCTCACCCGATCCGAGCTCGACTTCCAGCTCGCGGCGGCCCGCAACCGGGGGATCGCCCCGCTCCGGCTCACCCTTTCCGGCATTGGGGAGCCGCTCCACAATCCCGGCCCTGTCCGGGACTTCCTCCTGGCCCAGCGGGCGGCCGGTCTGCCGGTCTCCCTCACCACCACCGGGGGGCCGCTTCCCCGACTGCGGGAATTCCTTCACCTCCCCCACAACGGGCTCATGCTGTCGCTCCACGCCGCCACCCCGGCTACTCGGGGCCGCCTGCTCCCCCGGGCCCCGGCCCTGGACGAGCTGTTTTCGCTCCTCGCCGTCGAATGGGGCCGGCTCTCCCGCCGGCAGCGACGGAGGATCGGTTTCAACTACCTCCTGCTTGGCGGCATCAACGATGGGGAGGCGGAGATCGCCGCCCTGACCGCCTGCCTCCGCCCCTTTCCCGAGGCCACCCTCCATCTCCTCGCCTGCAACCCGGTGGAGGATTCGCCCTTTGCCAGCCCGCTCCCGGGCCGGATCGACGAGCTGCAGCGCCAGCTCGCCGGTTGCGGCCTTAACGTCCGCCAGGCCAACCGCTGGCGGCGCCGAGCGGAAGGCGGCTGCGGCACCCTTGCCCTGCGGGAGGAAGCCGCCGTATCCTGACCGCAGGCAGCCAACCCTGCGGAAATTCCGCCGTTGAGCTGAATCAATCGGGGTCCCTGCGGGCCCCTTTTTCGTAAGGGATCAGAAATGTTCCAGGGGACAGCCGGCGCAGAGGGGCGCCCCCTTCCGGCAGCGCTCCTTGCCGAGCCGTACCAGGAGGGCGTGGTATTCGTTGTAAAGCGGGACATCCTCGGGCAGGCCGGAGGTGAACTGCTCCTGGATGTCGTGATAGCCGGCCTCTTCGAAAATGAGGCCGTGGCGGGCGAGGATGCGGTGGGTGTAAGCGTCCACCACGAAGACGGGTTTTTCCGCGGCGTAGAGGAGGATGGAGTCGGCAGTCTCCGGCCCGATGCCCTTCACCGCCAGGAGCTTCTCCCGCACCCCGGGCAGCCGGTCGCCCAGGAAGGCGTCGAGCTCCCCATCGTATTCAGCGCGGATGAAGGCAAGCAGGCTCTGCAGCCGGCCGGCCTTCAGACGGTAATAGCCGGAGGGCCGGATCTTCTCGGCCAGGACTTCCGGAGGGAGGCTTTCCAGGGCGACAAAGGAGAGGAGCCCCTCTTCCTTCAGGTTGGAAATGGCGGCGGCGACGTTCTGCCAGTTCGTGTTTTGGGTGAGCACCGCCCCCACCATGATCTCGAAGGGCGAATCCCCCGGCCACCAGTGCTGGGGCCCGAAGTGGGCCAGCAGCGCCTCATAGATGGCCATCAGTCGGTCGCTCATCTTTAACCGCCAGCTTTTCAGGTTGGAGGATCGCTGCGCTTGAGGTGGAGAGGTTTGAGTCGAGAACCACAGGGCTTTGGGCATTTGCCTCCGATCTCCAACCTCCGATCTCAGACCTGCAACCCCAGTGGCCGGTGCTGTTTCGCTAAAGGTTGGAGGCGAGAAGGCCCCACAAGTTTTTCGCCTTTGCCTCCAAC
>JAJYKH010000341.1 GCA_021788685.1 Deltaproteobacteria bacterium
CTGATTTTCTGAAAGGCCAAGGCCGGGAAGCGTTCACAGGTGCCACAGGTCCGCGCAAGCGCTCCTGGCCGCTATAGCAGCGCTATGCGGACAGGAGTGATCGCGCGAAGATGGGGTGCCTGGGGGGCGCTGACCCTCAAGGGCGGGAGAGGCGGTCGAGCAGCGCGGCGGCGAGCAGCGGCACCATCAGCTCGTGGTGGCCGGTGATGTTGTAGCCCTTGCCCCCGCTCATGGTGGGCCGGTTGACCACGTTGGTGAGGGGACGGTAGTGGCGGATGAAATCGAAATTGGCGGTGGTGAAGCAGCGCACGGTGTGGCCCAGGTTGCGCACCACCGTGAGGGCCTTGAGGAAGACCTCCGGCAGCAGCACGGCCGAGCCGACGTTCAGGTAGGCGCCGCCCTCCAGCTCGGAAACCAGCCGGCAGAACACCCTGAAATCGTGATGACTGGTCTGGCCGATGGCCGCCCCGTTCGCCGAGGGGTGGATGTGGACGATATCGGTGCCCACCGCCACGTGCACGGTGACCGGGACCCCCAGCTTCCGGGCGGTGGCGAGCAGGCTCAGCTGATTGTAGGGGAGCTTCCGTTCGAGCAGGTGCTCGCCCAGGGCCTGGCCCAAGCCGATGCCGGCCTCCGCCCCGCGGCGGATGGCCTCATTGATCGTCTCCCCGGTTTCCCGGGCGGCGCCGAACGCGCCGGAGCCGATGACCTGCTCCACCTCTTCCGACGTCTTCCCGGCCAAGGCGATCTCGGTGTCGTGGACGATCCCCGCCCCGTTCAGGGCCAGGCTGGTGAGGATCTTCCGCTCCATGAGGTCGATGAGCACCGGGTTGAGCCCCACCTTGATAACGTGGGCCCCCATCCCGAGCATGATGGGCCGGCCGGCCCGGTGGGCGGCGGCGAGGCGCCCCACCAGCTCGGGGAAGTCCCGCCCCAGCAGCTGGTCGGGGAGGGAGGCAAGGAGATCGGCCACGGTGGCGCAAGGCCCCACCGGCTTGGCGAAGTTCTCGACAGTGACCTTGCTCGGCCGCTCGTAAACGGAATAGGTGTTGAGGCCGGTGAAATCGAGGGGCTCTTTCATGGTTCCCGTTTGGTGCCGAAAAGGGTTTCATCCACGAGTTGGCAGAGCAGGTGCTCGATCCAGAGGTGCGCTTCCTGGATGTGCGGGGTGTGGCCGGAGGGAACGTTCAGGGCCAGGTCGGCCAGGGAGGCGAGCTTGCCGCCCGAGCCGCCGGTGAGCACCGCCGTTCGCAGCCCCAGCTTCCTGGCCTCGGCAACCGCCTTGAGCACGTTGGGGGAATTGCCACTGGTGGAGATACCCAGGGCAATGTCTCCCTTTTTCCCGAACGCCTGGATCTGCTTGAGAAAGATGTCGTCAAAGGAAAAATCGTTGCCGATGCTGGTGAGGACAGAGCTGTCGGTGGTCAGGGCGAGCGCCGGCAGGGGCCGCCGGTCGATAAGGAAGCGGTTGACGAATTCCGCGGCCAGGTGCTGGGCATCGGCGGCGCTCCCCCCGTTGCCGAAGATGAGCAGCTTGCCCCCCTCCCGCATGCAGGCAACGGTCCAGTCGACGAGGGTCAGGAGCTTTTCAGCCTGGGTGGCGGCAAAATCTTCCTTGGCGGCGATGGAGCCCTTCAGGCTCTCAGCGATGATCGTTTTCATATTCTTCTCGGGAAACTGCTCACTTATGTCGATATAAAGAGCGAAAATGCAGCCGGTCACCATAGCCCAGCTCCCGGGCTTTGTCAATCGGATGTACCGCCGGGCGGCCATCACCTCTCGGCCAGTAACCGATCAGAGGGGCATCGGAGCGTCGAAACCTGCCTCCTTATCGTAAGCGATCAAAGGTGCCGGAGATGCTAGCGAATAGCATCGGCAGCAGTGCCGAGAAAGTGGTCTGTGAGGCTGTGCTCGGGGGACGCGAGCAGGCCGCTGACAAAGCAGATTCGGTGCCTGTGATCGCTTACCCCGGCCAGCAGCCAACTGCTGCCGAAACGGCCTGAAAATCGGATGATTTCTGGTTGTTCCAAAAGGCTTAACATGGTAAGGAAAACCAAAAGTGATCAAAAGCTCTCGGCCGGTTTCCGGCCCCCAATTCACCCGGGAGGAGTGATTATGGCTCGAAGAATCCTGATTGTGGACCGCTCGGCTACCATGAGGAGAATCATTCGGGGCATGATCCTGGCGAACGTCAACGACGCCGAGGTCGCCGAGGCCGCTGATGCCGCCGATGCATGGCAACAGCTGGCGGACGAGGATTTCCACCTGATGCTTTTCTCGTGGGAGCCCTCGGGCGCTGCCTGGCTCGATTTCCTCAAGCGGCTCCGGGAGAAAGAAGGCGACCGCCAGACCGCCGCCATCCTCCTCACCTCCAGCGCCAAGCGGCCGTACGTCCGGGAAGCGGTGACTGCGGGGGTCGCGGAGTATCTGGTCACCCCCTTCACCCCGGCCGAGCTCACGGGCCTCATGAACCGGGTCTGCAACCCCGTGACGCTGCGGCACAGCAGGCGTTACAGCCTGCCGGACACCACCGCCCTCGTCCAGCAGGAGCAGAAGAGCTTCCAGGCGGCGGTCGTCAACATCAGCGAGGGGGGGGTGCTGTGCGAGCTCGACTATGCGGCGGATTACAAGTGGACGGCGCCGGCCATGGTCAGCATCACCTTCCGGATCGAGGGGGAGCAGATCACGGCGGAAGACCTGTTTGCCCTCCCCAACCGCTGCTCCATCGTCGAGAGCAACCCCGACTTCACCCCCCGGAAGATGAAAGTCGCCTACCGTTTCTTCAACGTGCCGCCCTCGGCAAAGCAGGTGCTGGAAACGGTATTCAATATGGCCGAAATCCAGGAAAAAATCCTGAGCTCAAAGAGAAAGTAAGCTCGGCTTATAGGGAGAGTGCTAGGAGGGACGGCCCGCCTGCCGTTCCATGATCTCCATGACCCCGGCGATGATTCCGGGCGCATCGATCTTCACCACGCGGCGAAGAATCTCCTGATCACCATGCTCGATGAACCGGTCCGGCAAACCGAGCAGCCGGACCGGGACCGCAGTGAGGCCCCTCAAGGCGAGCAGCTCAAGAACGGCGCTGCCGAACCCGCCCTTTCGCACGTTCTCCTCGATGGTCACCACCCGGCCGGTCCTGGCCGCCCACTCCGCGATGAGATCGCCGTCCAGGGGCTTGATGAAGCGGGGGTTGATCACCGCCGCCTCGATTCCCACCTTCTGCAGGCCGTCGGCCGCCTCCAGGGCCGGATACACCCGGTTCCCCACCGGCAGCAGCAGGACGTCCTTCCCCTCCCGCAGCAGCTCCCCCTTGCCGAGGGGCAGCTTTTCGAGGTGGTCCGCCAGCTCCACC
>JAJYKH010000342.1 GCA_021788685.1 Deltaproteobacteria bacterium
GCTGGTCCTCCTGCCGGCGATGGACGACCGGCCGGATCGTCTTGAAATCGCACAGACCGCACTTCTGGCAACCGTGGACCCGGCAATCGGGCGTGTAGACCCCGGCCTGGGCCCGGGCCAGCTCCTGATCGAGGAATTCCCGGGCGATCCCCGCATCGAGATGCTCCCACGGCAGGGGCTCCTCCGGGCTCCGGCGGGCGAGATACCCCTCCAGCTCGATGCCGCACGTCCGGGCGGCCCGCTGCCAAAGGGCGAGGTCGTAATGGTCCGACCAGGCATCGAGACGGGCGCCCTGGCGCCAGGCCTCCTCGATCAGGGCGGCCAGCCGCCGGTCGCCCCGGGAGAGCACCCCTTCCAGAAAGCTCTGCCGGGGATCGTGCCACTTCAGCTTGAAATTCCGGTTCCGCAGCCTGGATTTCAGGAAATCGAGGCGGGCGAACCCTTCCGCCATGGACAGCTGCGGCTGCCGCTCGAAAACGGTGTGGGGCTTGGGCACGAAGGTGGCCACGCTCACGCTGATCTGGCCACCCCGGGGCGCCGCCTGCAAGGCCTTGGCGGCAAGCGCCGGAATGGCGGCGAGATCCTCGTCGGTCTCGGTGGGCAGCCCGAACATGAAATAGAGCTTGATCGCCTTCCAGCCCAGCTCGAAAGCGGACCGGCAGGCGGCGAGCAGGTCCGCTTCGGTGATCCCCTTGTTGATCACCTGCCGGAGCCGGCCGGTGCCCGCCTCCGGGGCGAGGGTGAACCCGGTTTTCCGCACCCGCTTGATCTGGGCCATGATCTCGGGGGTGAGGGTGCCCACCCGCATGGAGGGCATGGAGACGGAAACCCGCCGGGCCGCCAGCCGGTCCATGAGCTGGACCAGCAGCTCGGGCAGGCAGGCGTAGTCCCCGGTGGAAAGCGACAGCAGGGCCAGCTCCTCGAAACCGCTCCGGGCGATCCCCTCTGCCGCCATTTGGAGCACCCGCGCCGGGGATCGCTCCCGCACCGGCCGGTAGATGATCCCCGCCTGACAGAACCGGCAGCCGCGGGTACAGCCCCGGGCGATCTCGATCCCCAGCCGGTCGTGGACGATCCTGGCCTGGGGAACCAGCGGCGCCGGGAGCGGCCCGCCTTGATCGAGATCGGGGAGAATCCGCCGCCGGACCCGCTCGTAGCCCCGGCGAACAGAGGTCATCCCCGCAAACCGCCCCTGGCCGTCGTAGCGCGGGATGAAGAAACCGGGCACGTACACCCCGGGGATTTCGCTCAGCTGGCCGAGCACCTCCGCCTTGCCGAGGCCGTCCCGTTTGGCGTCCTCCACCAAGGCGGCGATGTCGAGGATCGCCTCCTCGCCGTCTCCCAGGAGGATGGCATCGAAAAACTCGGCCACGGGCTCGGGGTGGAAAGCGCAGGGACCGCCGCCGATGACGAGCGGCAGGGTCTGCGGCCGGTCGGCCGCCCGCAGGGGAAGGCCCGCCAAATCCAGAATGGTGAGGATGTTGGTGTAGCAGAGCTCGTAGGGCAGGGTGATGCCGATAACGTCGAACTTGGAAAGAGGCCGGCGGGATTCGAGGGAAAACAGCGGCAGGCCGTGCCGGCGGAGCTGCGCTTCCAGGTCGAGGTCGGGGGCGCAGGCGCGCTCGGCGAGCAGGCCCGGCCGGCCGTTCAGGATGTGATAGAGGATCTGCAGGCCGTGGTGGGACATGCCGATCTCGTAAAGATCGGGGAACACCAGGGCAAAGCGGGCGGTGGCCGTCTGCCAGTCCCGCCGGATGGCATTGTATTCGTTGCCGCTGTAACGGCTCGGCTTGCCGACCCTCTGCAGAAGGGTATCCAGGTCCATGGGCATGGGGCTCTCAGGAGAAATATACAATTCCCAGGGGGATTAACGGCAGAAGCCCTGCGGGCACCCGGAAGAAGAAGGCTCGCTGCGGCTGAAGCGGCGGGGCGGATCGATTTTCAGCAGACGGGGGCGCGGAAACGAATCCATCCCGCATCATTCCACATGGCGGCGTTCGAAGCCCGAGGGGAGCTCCAGCCGGAAGTCTTTGTCGGCCAAGGGGGCGGTGAGCCAGTCGCTCAGGCTGATGATCAGCTGTCCCCGGTGCGCCCGCGTCTCGACGATGATGCGGCCCGGCCACTTGCAGCTTCCTGATTTCAGGGCGGGAGCGAATTCTTCGTAGCGGACATCAACCAGCGGCCGTTCCCGGTCATCGAGCACCAGATGGCGGCGGATCACCCCCTCATGAGGAGAGAAAAGGACCCGATGGCGCAGCTCCGGGTCCTGTCCCACGAGATCGAGCCAGTAGCCGGCCGCCTTCTCGTCTCTGGCCGCCCGGACGATCCGCCATTCCCCGGGCGGCATCTTGCCGGTGAGCCAGAAAAAGGCGTGCTCCGGCCGGACGCCGGCCGGGGCATACTTCGCGAAGGCCTTGGCCCGGACGCTTCCTTCGTACACCTTGCTTTCCGGAACCGAGACCAGCTGGAAATCCCGGCCGTCGGTGACCAGCATCACCTCCGGCTGGCCGAACGGATTGAGGGCGACCAGCTTCAGGTGGGCCGGCTCCTTGGCCTGGGCGAAACCGGTGAGGGTGCCGGACTGGATCCAGGACTTGAAGGTGACCGTGGCGGCGGCATCGAAGCAGCAGGGGCACGCGGACTGGGCGGCCAGCCATTCCCGGAAGGAAGCGGCGGCCTTCTCCTGCTCGGCCGCCGGAATGCCCACTCCTGCCGGCATCCGGGCGCAGGCCGCCAGCAGGATGAGTGTCAGGAGGGCCAGGGTCCGGAAAGGGTTTCGCCAGGACATGATCGCGCTGGTGGTCACGGGATTACGGCCGGACGGAGTCGAGCTTGCGGGCGACCGCTTCTTTTTCTTTGCCGTCCTCGTATAGCTCCAAGGCGCGGCGGTAGGCCTGGGTCGCCTGCCGGGGCTCATGGCCGTTCAGGTAGACGTCGCCCAGGTGCTCCAGGATGTGGGGATCCGTTGGCTCCAGGTCCCGGGCCTTTTCCAGCTCGGTCCTCGCCCGGCCGGTTTCACCCAGCCGGAAATACACCCACCCCAGGCTGTCGCGGATGAAGCCGTCCCGGGGCTTGAGGGCCACCGCTTGCTGGATGAAATCCAGGGCCTCCTTGAGGTTGACCCCCCGGTCGGCCCAGGTGTAGCCCACGTAATTGAGGGCGTACGGGTTGTGCGGCTCGATGGCGAGCACCTTCTGCATCTCGGCGATGGCCTCGTCCTGGCGCGCCAGCCGGTCCAGGAACAGGGCGTGCTCGAAAAGGACCCGGGGGTTGTCCGGGTAGCGGGAAAGGGCCTCGGCATACACCGCCTGGCCCTTTTCCGGTTGCCCATGCTCCTGATAAAACGAGGCG
>JAJYKH010000343.1 GCA_021788685.1 Deltaproteobacteria bacterium
ACCTCAGGAAGAGGGCATGAGATGGCGGAGCAGAGCAGCGGGCAACTCCTGTTGGGCATCGATCTGGGGACATCCCGAACCGCCGTGGTTTCCAGCCGCGGCTACCGCCACATCATCCGGTCGGTGGTGGGCTATCCCAAGGACATCATCGGCATCAAGATGCTGGGCAAGACCCAGGCGTTCGGCGACGAGGCCCTTCAGAAGAAATCGGCCCTGGTGCTTTACCATCCCCTGGAAGACGGGGTGATCCGGGAAGGCAGCGAGCGGGACTATAACGCCGCCTTCGAGCTGCTTCGGCACGTCGTCGGGCTGGCCGCGGAAGGGCACGAGGGCAAGGTGAGCGGGATCATCGGCGTTCCCGCCCGGGCCTCGGTGCTCAACAAGGAGCTCCTGCTCCGGATCGCCTCCGAGCTGCTCGACACCGCCCTGGTGGTCTCCGAGCCCTTCATGGTGGCCTACTACCTCAACAGGCTGGGCAACTGCATCATCATCGACATCGGCGCCGGCACCGTGGACATCTGCGCCATGAAGGGGACGGTGCCCGCCCCCGAAGACCAGGTGACCCTTCTCAAGGGCGGCGACTACATCGACGAGCGGCTGGAGGCGGCCATCGGCCAGCGTTATCCGGAGGTTCAGCTCACCCGCAACCTGGTGCGGACCATCAAGGAAGAGCACGCCTTCGTGGGCGAGCCCGACGGGCCGGTCACCGTCACCCTGCGCTCACAGGGCAAGCCCGCCCAATACGAGCTCACCGCCGAGCTGCGCCTGGTCTGCGAGAGCATTGTGCCGGACATCGTGGAGCAGCTGACCACCCTCATCAAGGGCTTCGACCCGGAAGACCAGCAGGACGCCCTCGACAACATCATCCTGGCCGGGGGCGGCTCCCGCATCCGGGGCCTCCCGGCGATGATCGCCGACGCCCTCCGGGAATACGGCCGAATCCGGGTGACCGTCATCGACGATCCCGACTACGCCGGGGCGCTGGGCGCCCTGCGCCTGGCAACCGAGCTGCCCCCGGAGCACTGGGACAAAGTCGGGTTCGCCAGCCGCTGAGAAGCCTCAAGTCCAGTCGCCGGCTGGCCGATACGCTTGCCGGTCGGTGCGGCATTCCGGCCCGGCAGCAATCGAGAAGGGGGACGACATGGGTGTCTTGTTGAGCTTTGCCTACATCATGGTGGGCATCGCCCTGGGGGCAGGTGCCGACTGGCTGTACTGGCGGGGCCGGTTCCGGCAGGCGGGCCAGCAGGCCAACGCCGCGAGCGAAGAGCTCCGCCGGGAGTCGGACGGTCAGCTGCAGGCAGCGGAGTCCCGCCTGGCTGAAACGGAGAGCGCCTTGGCGGCCGGCAGCGGGAAAATCGCCGCCCTGGAGCAGGAGCTGGCCGGGGTCAGGGACCAGAAGCAAGGGCTGGAAGCTCAGCTCGCGGCCGAAACCCGGAAGCTCGGGGTGGTCCAGACCCTGAACGGCCGCATTCCGACCCTCGAAGGGATTCTTGCCGGCAAGGAAGAAGCCATCGCGCAGCTCACCGCGGAGAAGAATGCGCTCCACGAGCGGGTGGCGGCGCTGCTGGCGGAGATCGAGGAAGAGAAACGGTCGCTCCAGGAAACGCTCTATTTCGTGGAAGGGAGGCACTACCTGCCGGGCAAGGTGGTGCGCAATCTGACCGGCAGGACCGAGGTCCAGAATTGATGGCGTCGCAAAAAGTCCGATCTACGGTGTTGCGGCGGGTCGCGAACGCTCGATTTACCTTTATGGACGTCTCCGCCTTCGCAACACCACTGCGCCTTGTATATCGATCTTTTGTGCTTAGCCATCTTGGCTTGGGTATGGTTTTTTGCGAGATCGTCAGAATCCGGATTAGATCGCAGGCAGGCGTCCTCGTGGCGGCGCCCGCATGATTTCCAAGGGGGAGGAGATGAGAGCATTAGAGGAAGAAGACGTGGCGGAAGGGAAGACGGAGCGGTTCGAAGACGAAGTGGCCCGGCACCAGGTCATGGTGGGCATCGACCTGGGCACCTGCCGCACGGTGGTCATGTCCGATAAGGGGGACAAGCTGCTGATCCGCTCGGTGGTGGGCTACCCCAAGGACATCATCAGCCGGCAGATGGTGGGGGAGGGGCCCCTCTTCGGGGCCGAGGCCCTGGAGAAGCGCAATTTTCTCGACCTCTGCTTCCCCTTGGCCGAAGGGGTGGTCCGGGAGGCGAGCGAACGGGACTACCGGGCCGCGCGGGAGCTGGTGCGCCACGTGGTCGACCTGGTCCGGAACGGCACCGACGTCGAGGTGTGCGGCATCATCGGCGTGCCCGCCCGCGCCTCGGTGATGAATAAGGAGCTGCTCCTCAAGGTGGCCCGGGAGATGATGACCAAGACCCTGGTGGTCTCCGAGCCCTTCATGGTGGCCTACGCCCTCACCCGCCTCAACAAGTGCATCGTCATCGACATCGGGGCCGGCACCGTGGACATCTGCTGCATGAAAGGGTCCGTTCCCGCCCCGGAAGACCAGGTCACCACCTTCAAGGGCGGCGACTACATCGACGAGCGGCTGGAGGCGGCCATCGCCCGCCGGTACCCCGGGGTGCAGGTCACCAAATCGGTGGCCTGCGCGATCAAGGAGGAGCACGCCTTCGTGGGCGAGCCCGAGCAGCCGGTTGAGGTCACCCTGCGCGCCGAGGGCAAGCCCGCCAGGTTCGACGTCACCCGGGAGATCCGCACGGTGTGCGAGAGTATCGTCCCCGACATCCTGGAGCAGGTGGAAACCCTGATCACCAGCTTCGATCCCGAGGACCAGGAGGACGCCCTCAAGAACATCATCCTTGCGGGCGGGGGCTCCCGCATCCGCGGCCTGGACCGGATGATCGCCGACCGGCTCCAGGAGTATGGTGAGGTGCAGGTCACCTGCGTGGACAATCCCGAGTACGTGGGGGCCATCGGCGCCCTGAAGCTCGCCAAGGAGGTGCCTCCGGCCCACTGGGCCCAGATCGGGCTCATGTTCGGCGGCTGAGGGCGCCTCATCCCAAATAAAGAGAGGGGGAGGGTGCGCCGCGCGCACCGATACCAACCTGAGCACCCTGCCTTTCGGATCCAAACAAAACGCCTGCCCGGATGACCCGGAGCAGGCGTTTTGCTTTGCGGCCGGCACGGGCGAGCCGCTTAGCCCAGCTCCTTCTCGAAAATGGCGAACGCCTGCCGGACGATGGGCAGATCGCTGGCGAGCTCCAGATAGGAGCGGCCGCTCAGCTCCTGGGCCACCAGCTCGGGGCTCGCCGGGAGAATCCCGCCCAGGGGGAGAGCGCCTTCCGCAACCGCCACCTCGATCCTGGCCGTCAGCAGATCG
>JAJYKH010000344.1 GCA_021788685.1 Deltaproteobacteria bacterium
CAGCGCCTTCTACACGCCCGGGCTTGCCGCCGTGGAAATGGCCGAGGCCGTTCTCACCGACAGCAAGCGGGTCCTGCCCTGCGCCGCTTACCTGGAAGGGGAATTCGGGATCAGCGGCTGTTTCCTGGGGGTGCCGGTGGTGCTGGGCAGCGGCGGCATCGAGCGGATCCTCCAGTTCGGGCTGACTCCCGAGGAGCGGCAGGCGATGGCCGCGTCCGAGGAGGTGGTACGGCGGCAGATGGCAGCCACGGGATTGTAAGCGTTCAGCTGTCAGCGGTCAGCCAGAATCAACCTTCACCGGCTTGCAAGGAGGCTGCTGGATGGAATCGGGACGGATCGGGGCCTGCCTCGACAAGCTCGGCGGCATCGGGTTTCATCCCCTGGATCTGCTCCCTCGCGGCAACCTGGCGGAGAAGCTGATCGCGCTCGCCCTGGGCGGGGTGCCTGCCGGCCCGGCCCCGGCGACTGCCGCCCTGGCCGAGCTGGCCGGGCTGCTGGCCGGGGCGGAGGCCGGCCACCTCAGGGTGGTGGTCTTCGGGGGCGGGACCGGTCTCTCCAACATCATCGGCGGCGACAGCCGCAACCCGGATTGGCCGCGGCTCCCCTTCCAGGGGCTCAAGGAGCTCTTCCCCGAGACCCGGTCCATCGTCTGCGTCACCGACGACGGCGGCTCGACCGGCGAGCTGCTCAAGGACCTGCCCCTGATCGCCCTCGGCGACATCCGCCACGTCCTGCTCTCCTCCATCCGCAGGGACCGACTCCACGAGCTGTACGGCCTCGCAGGCGAAGGCGCCCTCCAGGCCACAGCCGTCCTTCACCGGCTGTTCAACTACCGGTTCGAGGGCTCTCCCGGCTTCGCCGAGGAGCTGATCCAGGGCGGCGGCTTCGGTCTCGACCCCCTTCCCGTCCACCTGCGCCAGCTCCTGATGGGGCTCCTGGAAACCCTGTTCACCGATTCCCGGCTGCTGCCCCTCCTCGGCCGTCCCCATTGCCTCGGCAACCTGCTTCTGGTGGCGGCTATTCACCGTCACGCCAGGGGCGAGCGGGTAACGCCGACCGCGATCACCCGGGGCATCCGCTCCCTGGCCGGGCTCCTGGGGGCCTCGCCGGATGCCGTGTGGCCGTGCACCACCACCCCGGCCGCGCTGAAGATCATGTACACCAACGGCGTGCTGGCGAGCGGCGAATACAAATCGGCCCATTCCCGCCGCGGCTACCCGGTGGACCGGGTTTTTGTCGAGTTCGCCGGTGAGCCGGCCGTGCCCCCCCAGGTCCTTGCCTCCATCCGGGAGGCGGACATCATCATCTTCGCGCCGGGCAGCCTTTTTACGAGCATGGTGCCGGCGTTGCACGTCCCGGGCCTGGCGGGCGAGATCCGCTCCAACCGGCGGGCCTTGAAGATCCTCGTGGCCAACCTGTGGGCACAGAAGGGGGAAACCGACCTGGCGTACGACGATCCCGGCCGGCGGTTCTACGTGTCCGACCTGATCCGGGCGTACCACCGCAACATCCCGGGCGGGGTGCGTGATCTCTTCCATCAGGTGCTGGCCCTCGGCTTCGAAGACATCCCGGGGAGCATCCTCCAGAGCTACGCCCTGGAAGACAAGGTCCCCATTTATCTCGACCGGTCCCGGCTGAGCGAAATGGGGTTCGCCGCCGTGGAGGCCAGGCTGTTCTCCGGGGCCGCCTTGCGGGAGCGCCAGGTCATCCAGCATGATCCCGCCGCCCTGGCTGCCGCCGTGCGCACCCTCTGGGCGGTGCGGGAGCAGCTGCCGGCGACGTCGGTGGCCGGGCTGCCGCCCTGCTACCGGTTGGGGCGGCCGGTGATCGACCCCTCCCGGCAGACCCCCCATGGCCGGCTGAAACGCCTGGACAAGCGCCTTCAGGAGCTGGCTATCGACGGCGCAATGAGGGAGAGCCTGCTGGCCATCCTCTGGCGCCACCGGGACATCCTGGTCGAGCACCTGAACGGGATCGACGGCCTCCGCCTGGTCCCGCGGGAATCCTGGCGGCGTTGCCAGGAGTGGGACAAGATCTATTCCTATTATGAGCCCGGGGACCGGCTCATCCACATCCGGGAGGACATGCGCGAGCGGTCGGAGTTTTTCGAGATCGCCTTCCTGGTGGCCCTCGGCCAGTCCCTGCTCGGCAACTACGCCGCTCAAAAGGAAATGGCCGCGGTGGCAAGCCGGGGCGAGTACGTGGGCAAGGTCTTCCGGCTCACCCTCCGGCCGGCTGCGGAGCGGCGCTGCTTCTTCACGCCTGAGGAGCTCGAGGCCTATCTGTCCCTGGCCCGGATGGTCCGGGCCGCGAAAAACGAGCTGTTGTATACCCGGCTGCTCAACGGCAGCGAGCAGTTCACCCCGCCCGGGATGCTGTTCGGCCTCACCTATGCCTGGTACCTGGACAACCGGCATGCCGCCCACATCGAATACAAGATGGCGATCACCAAAACGGAGCTGTCCGATCTCATCCCGGGCCAGATCAAGATGCTGCGGCGGCGGCGGGCCCTGATCGACTACTTCCGCCGGATCGTCTTTCGCCAGCAGGCCGAGGCCTACGACGAAGAACCGGAAGGGGAAGGGTGCTGAGGTCTGTGGCGCCGGTGCTCCTTGAATTCGACCCGGAACGGGGCGGGCGATTGCTCGTGGCCGTCGAGGGCGATCCTGATGTCTTGGCAGTCCTGGGCCGGGAGCTCCGCGGGGAGGGGGCGGAAACCGGGGGGGAGGGCCGGGCGCTGACCGCCCTCCTGCCGGCCGGGGACGACATGGACCGGCAGCTGGAGGCGGTGGCGGAAATCGTTGCCCGGGTCAATGGGGATGCCGGCCGGGCGGCCGCGGCGATCATCGAGACGAGGGTCGTGGCGGGAACAGGGGGAGAGGGGCCAATCCGCATCGGCGGGCGGTTCCGGATCGTCCCGGCCAGCGCCGGCCATGCAGCCGGCGGCGAAACCATCCTCCTCGCCGCGAGCGGCGTCTTCGGCTCGGGGCTCCATCCGAGCACCAGGCTGGCGGTCCAGGCCCTGGAAGAGATCGCCGGGGCGGGTCCTTTTCCCGCCCGGGTCCTCGACGTGGGGACCGGCTCCGGACTGCTGGCGATGATCGCAGCCCGGCTGGGGGCAGCGGCGGTGCTGGGGCTCGACATCGCCCCGGAGGCGGTGGCCGTGGCCGGCGAAAACGCCGCCGTGAACGGTCTGGGCGACCGGGTGCGGATCGAGGCCACCCCGCTGGCGGAGGTTCCGGGGGAATTCGATTTCGTGCTGGCCAACCTCACCGCCTCGGTCCAGGTCCGGCTGGCCGATGGTCTCCAGGCGCGGCTGG
>JAJYKH010000345.1 GCA_021788685.1 Deltaproteobacteria bacterium
ATTGCCGTGCCCGCCGGTTTTGTTCATGGTCCCTGCCGGCGGTTGATATTCTGACGCAACAGAGGTTTTTCGACGGGCTGTTAAGCGTAGCGATCCTCCAACCGCGCAGCGCCCCTCCAACCTCAAGCGAAGCGGTCCTCAAGCGAAGCGATCCTCCAACCCGCGCAGCGCCAGCGGAGCGCCTACTCCCCCCCTCCCTCTTCCAGCTCCACCTTGAGCGACAGCAGGCGGATCAGGTCCTTCAGGGCGATGATGCCCACCAGCCGGTTGCCCTCGGTCACCATCAGCCGGCTGAGACCGGTGCGGCTCATGGCCGAGAGGGCCTGCATGGCGTCCGCGTCCGGGCCGATGGTGTTGTCGGCCGAGCAGCTGGTGGCCGCTTCCGCCACCGTTCTGATATCCCACTCGTCCCGGGGGACGTTCTTCACCTCCCGCGTGGTGATGCAGCCCACCAGCCGCCCGCCCTCCACCACCGGAAAGAGCTTGTAGTGGTACTGGTAGATGTAGTTCTCCACCAGGTCCCGGATGGAGGTGCGGGGCGCGACGGTGACCGGGTCGGTCTTCATGAAACGGCGCACCGGCTCGCCTTCGAGGATCCGGCGGGTGATGAGCTGCTGGTATCCCATTTTGGCCGCGCTCTGGAGGAAAATGCCGATGAGCACCCACCATATCCCGCCGATGATGTTGCCGGTGAAAAGGGACACCAGGCCGAGGAAAATGAGGAAGATGCCGAACGCGGAGCCGATCGTGGAGGTGATCCGGGTCGCCCAGCGGATGTTCTTCCTGGACCACCAGAGCACCGCCCGCAGCACCCGGCCGCCGTCGAGGGGAAAGGCGGGGACCAGGTTGAAGATGGCCAGGATGCCGTTGATCATCCCCAGGTAGGCGAAGACCCCGTTCACCGCTTCGGGCCAGGCCCCCGCGGTGAGCCGGGCGATGCCGTAGAAGACCAGGGCCAGCCCCATGCTGGTCACCGGCCCCACTACGGCCATCAGGAGCTCGGCCTTGGCGCTCGAGGGCTCCTCTTCCATTTCCGACACCCCGCCGAAAATGAACAGGGTGATCCCCTTCATGGGCATGCCGAACTTCCGGGCCACCAGGGAGTGGGCGAGCTCGTGGACGACGATGGAGAGGAAGAGGCCGACCGCGCCGGCGATTCCCATGAGCCAGTAGGTCTGGGTGGAAAGCCCCCGGTCGTGGAACGGGAAATAGCCCACCGAGAGGGACCAGGAAACGAGGATGGCGATGAAGACCCAGCTCAGGTCGATGCGGACCGCAAAGCCGAACAACGTGAACAGGGTGATGCGCCTGCCGAACATGCGAACCTCCTTGGTGGGCTTTCTTTCAGTATATCAGATTTAAGGATGGAATCGCCGGAGCTAAAGTGGAGCTATAATAGTTGGAACAGCCCCAGGCGGCAGGCAGGCCGGGGGTACTGGCAGGCTGCATCCGCATCGGAGGCGGCGAAAGCTTCCGCCGGGCGCATTCCGGGAGGAAACCATGCGGTTCGAGCATGCCCGGCACGAGCTGGTGGAAAGGGTCCTGCGATTCAAAGGCATCCGGGACGAGCGGGTGCTGGCGGCCATGCGCAAGGTGCCCCGCCACGAGTTCGTGCCCGAGCCCCTCCTGTCCGAGGCCTACGCCGACTACCCCCTGCCCATCGGCCACGGCCAGACCATTTCCCAGCCTTACATCGTCGCCCTTATGACCGCGGCCCTGGAGCTGAGCGGCGGCGAGAAGGTGCTCGAAGTGGGGACCGGCTCGGGGTACCAGACCGCCATCCTGGCCGAGCTGGCCGGCCGGGTGATCAGCATCGAGCGCATCGCCGCCCTGGCCGAGGGCGCCAGGGAGGTGCTCCGGGGCTACAAGGACGTGACCCTGGTCACCGGCGACGGCTCCAAGGGGTACGCGGAGGAGGCCCCCTACGACGCCATCATCGTCACCGCCGCCGCCCACCGCACCCCGCCCGCCCTCCCCGCCCAGCTCGCCGAAGCCGGCCGGTTGGTCATCCCGGTTGGCCCGCCTTTTTACCAGCGGCTTTTGAAGATTACGAAGACGGGAGGGGAATTCCGGGAAGAGGAGCTGGAGGTGGTGAGTTTTGTGCCGCTGGTGGAGGGGGCGGGGTGAGGCCTGAACCATAGGCAATGAGCCAAGCATCCAACTTCGGAGGGACCATGGCCAGAATGCGTGCAGTGCAAGTGACGAAACCGAATGGACCATTTGAAATGGTCGAGCGCGAGATCCCGGAACCGGGGCCCGGAGCTGTCCGGATCCGGGTTGAAGCGTGCGGGATCTGCCACAGCGACTCTTTTACCAAGGAAGGAACCTTTCCCGGAATCACCTATCCCCGGGTGCCAGGGCATGAAATCGCGGGTGTGGTCGATGCGGTCGGGCCGGGCGTGCAAGGGTGGACAACGGGACAGCGCGCCGGCGTGGGCTGGCACGGCGGGCATTGCGGGCACTGCGCTTCTTGCCGCCGGGGCGATTTCCTGACCTGTGAAGAACATGTCCGGGTGCCCGGCATCGCCTATGACGGCGGGTATGCGGATTACATGATCGCGCCCGCCGAGGCCCTCGCCTCCATCCCGGATGATCTTTCAGCCGCCGAAGCAGCGCCGCTGATGTGCGCCGGCATTACCACGTTCAACGCCCTCCGCAACAGCACCGCGGGTCCCGGCGATCTTGTTGCCGTGCTCGGGATCGGCGGGCTCGGGCATCTGGCCGTTCAATTCGGCGCCAAGATGGGGTTCAGGGTGATCGCCATCGCGCGGGGAGCGGAAAAAGGGCCGCTGGCAAAACAGCTCGGCGCTACGGGATACATCGACAGCAAGGCAAAGGACCCGGCAGCGGAGCTGCTGAAGATGGGCGGGGCCAAGGTGATCCTGGCGACGGCAACGAGCGGCAAGGCCATGGAAGCGGTGCTGGGCGGGCTTGGGGCAAACGGGAGGATGGTCGTTTTGGGAGCGGGCGAGCCCTTCGAGGTTTCACCGCTTCTGCTGATCAGCGGCCGGCGAGCCATAGCCGGCTGGCCCTCCGGCCGGTCGATCGATTCGGAAGACACCCTGCGCTTCAGCGCCCAGACAGGCGTGCGGCCCATGATCGAGACGTTCCCCCTTGGAGCGCGCAGCCGAGGCGTACGAACGGATGATGAGCGGCAAGGCACGGTTTCGGGTGGTGCTGACCACAAACTCATTACCACGATTTAATGCCTAACGTTTGAGTTCAGGGACAACCGGAGCCCGAATGGCAGAGGGAACCCGCGAGCGCAGCTTGCGGGTTCCCTGGAAACGAGATATTAGAGCGCATTGAAGAGATCGGA
>JAJYKH010000346.1 GCA_021788685.1 Deltaproteobacteria bacterium
CCGGCCCGGCGGATATCCACCCCGGCCGCCTTGCCGATCAGGAGCCCGAAGGGAACCGAGCCCAGCAGGTAGGCGCCGGTCACCAGCAGAAAAATCTTGATATCCATGCCGCTCCGCTTCTTTTCCAAGTGCTCTGGATTTGGGTCAGCCTCAACGTACTGTAAACCCGAGGTCCTTGCATCAAGGAAATGAAGGGGCGGAACGCCCGCTTCCATCAGTACCGCCGGGAGTGCAGAATGCGGGCGATCAGGGCCGCGGTCAACAGCCCCGCCAGGATACAGCCGATCACCCCCAGGGCCGGGTAGCCCCAGAGGGTGGGACCCGCCCGGGCAAACATGACGAGGCCCGAGGCGATGTAGAGCGCGCCGGTGATCATCCCCAGGATCAGCCGGTTGGCCATGCCGTCCAAGGCCTGCTGGAGCTCCTCCAGATTCTGATGCCGGAAACGGATGGCGAGATCGCCCCGCTCGATCTTCTCGGTGATCGCCAGGAGGCTGGCCGGCAGCTTGCGCTGCATCTTGAAGACGTACTTGAGGAGATTTCGCTTGAGAGTAGCGGGGTGGTAGCGCTCCCGGGAAAGGCGCCTGACAAACGGCTCCACCTCGGCGACCGCATCGAGCTCCGGGTAGATCAGGCGGGCGGTGGCTTCCCCGGTCACCAGTGCCTTGATCATGAGGGAGAGGTCAGCGGAAAGGATCAGTTTCTGTTCGCGGAGGACGCCGGTGGCGTCGGTGAGGACCTGCCCCAGGTTGATCTCGCTCAAGGGGAGGTGCTGAAAAAGGTCGAGGATCTCCAGCATCTCGTCTTCGAGCAGGCGGCGGTCCGCCCGCTCCGCGCCGGCCGCGAACCCGAGGAGGATGGCCACGCACTCCTCCGAGTCCCCGGCGATGAAAGCCTGGATGAGGTCGATCAGCTCGTAGCGCATCCCGGCGGGCAGCCGCCCCACCATCCCCCAATCGAGGAGGGAGATGGTCCCGTCGGCATCGATCAGGAAGTTGCCCGGGTGCGGATCGGCATGGAAGGCGCCGAGGTCGAGAATCTGGCGGACCACCATGGCCAGGCCGCGCCGGGCCAGCTCCTGCCGGTTCTCCAGGGTGGCGAGGTCGAGGTCCTTCAGCTTTCTGCCCCGGGCCAGCTCCATGGTGAGCACCTGGGGCGTGCTGTGCTCCGGGAACACCGCCGGGACGAGAAACCCGGGCGCGTCGGCGAGGGCGGAGCGCATGATCCGCATGTTCCGCAGCTCCCGGGAAAAGTCGATCTCGTTCAGCATGGCCCGGCGGACCTGCTGCATGAGCTGGGGGAGGTTGTAGACCCGGGCCGCCGCCACCCTGTCGTGGAGGCGGCGGGCCAGGTCATCGAGAATCTCCAGGTCGGTCCGCACCAACTGGGGAATGCCCGACCGCTGGACCTTGACCGCGACATGCCGGCCCTCCCGGAGCATGGCCCGGTGGACCTGGGCCATGGACGCCGCGGCAAGCGGCTCTTCCTCGAAGACGAGGAACACCTCGGTGAGGGGTTTCCCCAGGCTCGTTTCCACGGCCTGCCGGATGGCCGGAAACGGCTCGGGCGGGACTTCGTCCTGAAGCTTCTGCAGCTCACGAATCAGGGGCGGGGGAAGGAGCTCCTGCCGCATGGAGAGGAACTGGCCGGCCTTGATGAAGGCGGGGCCCAGCTCCTCGACGGCCTTGCGGATGCGCTCCCAGCTGTCGAGCCGGGCCGCTTCGGGATGGACCTTCTCGAACAGGCGGCGCCCGGGGAGCTCCAGCCGCTCCACCACCTCTTCGAAGCCGTAATGGATGAGCGTGGCGGCGATCTGCCGGAACCGCCCCAGGTGGGCAATCGCCTTACCCGCCATCCCCCGGAGCCCTCGTTTCCCGCAGCCGCAAATCTTCGAGCAGGTCAACCCGGTCCTCCAGCCCCTTCACCCGGGCGGCCAGCTCCTCCACCTGCTTGCGGCTGGGCAAGTCGAGCCGGTCCATGGCGCTGCGGACCGTCTCCGCGATCCAATCCTGGATTTCCTGCTGCTGTTTTTCCCCCCGTGCCGTCAGGTCCCGGAACAGCTCCTCGCTGTCTTCCGCCGACAGCTTGCCGGCCTCCACGAACCGGTCCACTGTCCGGCGGATCTCCTCGCCCGTGACCACGATGAGCCCGAGGCCGGCGTATATCCCCTTGCGGATGAGGTCGAGCACCATGGTTCACCTCCGTTTTCCTCGAAGTGACGGACCCTTCTTCATGGTAGTCCTTCCCACTCCGGGGAGGCAAGCCACGCCCCTCCTGCCTTGGAAAACGGGGGAGAAATGGTATGATGATGGCCATGTCTCCCCCGGCATCTCTTGAAAATGGCCTGGAATCCTTCCTTGCGGAAGCTATCCGGCTCGGCCGCGACACCATGCGGGCCGGAGAAGGCGGCCCCTTCGGGGCGCTGATCGTCCGGAAGGGCGAAGTCCTGGCCCGGGGGTGGAACCAGGTCACCTCCCGGAACGACCCCACCGCTCACGCCGAGATGGTGGCCATCCGAGAGGCCTGCCGCCGGGTGGGCGATTTCCGGCTCGCCGGCTGCACCCTTTACGTTAGCTGCGAGCCCTGCCCCATGTGCCTGGCCGCCTGCTACTGGGCGGGCATCGAACGGATCGTCTACGCCGCCGACCGGCAGGATGCGGCGCGGATCGGCTTTGCCGACGCCGTGATCTACGAGGAAGTCCGCCTGCCGCCCCCGGCCCGGAAGATCGTGATGGAGCAGGCCGGCCGGGAGGCGGCGCTCGCGGTCTTCACCGAATGGGAAGGGATGGCGGAGAAGGTCCTCTACTGAAGCGATCAGCGATCAGCCGTCAGCTTGAGGCACAGACAGCCGACCCCAACGAGAGCTGCGCAGAGATCCGCCCATGAAAAGGTCCTTTCTCCGGTTTTTGGGTTAGCTGATCGCTGAAGGCTGAGGGCTGACAGCTTTTTTGTAAAATTTCCCCAACCTTGATCTAAGTCAACGTTTTCCCTCCGGCCGGTTTGCTATGCTGGGCTCACGGACACGGAACAACAGTCCCATTCCCTCATACAAACCGAAAGGAGCGAGACCATGTTTTGTTATCAGTGCGAGCAAGCGTCCAAAGGCCAAGGGTGCACCGTCGTCGGCATCTGCGGGAAGCAGCCCGAGGTGGCGGCCCTGCAGGACCTCCTCATCCATGCCCTCAAGGGACTCTCCCTCCATGCGGCGGCGGGCCGGAAGGCGGGGGTGGTCGATCCGGAGGTGAACCGCTTCACCTGCGAGGCGATGTTCTCCACCCTCACCAACGTCGATTTCGATCCGGACCGGTTCGTCCGCCTC
>JAJYKH010000347.1 GCA_021788685.1 Deltaproteobacteria bacterium
TCTCCGGCCGGGGCGAAATGCTATCATGGTAGCAGTCTTGAGGGAAGAGCAGGTATCTGCGCCAGATCGTGCGAAATCCATTCGAAGGGGAATAGGTCGGCATTGTCGGTGGGGGGCACTCCTGCCGCTCACGTTCCCGCTTGCCGGCTGAGGAGAAAAGATGAAACGCAATCTCCGCATGCCCCTGATCGGGGCTTTCAGCTCATTCCTGACGTTTGGGTGTATCGGGATCACGCTTGCCGGTCTCCCCGGGTCCCACGCCGATTCCCCCGTTCGCTTCCATGAGCAGGCTTCACCAGATGCATCCCCGGTGTCCATGACAGCGTCCGCCGCCAGGAGTGGGGGCAACCGCCTGCGGCGCGACGGCGGTCCCCTGATGGCCAACGCCAGTTTTCCGGAGGGGGAGAACGAAAAGTCCCTGTGGCTGAATGGTCTCCTGCAGCGGTTCCAATCCCATGGATCTGACGGTAATACCGAAGCCCCGGCCGTCACGGAGCCCATGAGCCTTTTTCTTCTGGGAATGGGAATGTTCGGTCTGGCCGCCTTCAAGCGGAAGGGCCGAAAGGAGCGCGACGGTTTGGAATCGGAGCTGCCAGCTCAAGATCGGATGGATGGCGAATCGCCGTCACCCGTTTTTTTTCGGCTTCGGGGCGTGGAGCTGGCAGGGGAGCCCGGAGCTGGCATGGACCGCGATGACGGGCAGCTGTGCGGATTTGAAGCCCATGGCTCGGCAGCCGTACGGATGAGCGGGCTGGTGGGTGACGTAGAAGTGGAGGCAGGTGAAGCAGCTCGGTCGGGCGGTATCGGAACCGTTTCCGGTCACGCCGCGCCCCCGGCCGTGAGCTCTCCGGCACCGCCGGTCCGCCCCGCCGCGGCGGCAAGCCCCTCGAGGAGCACGAACCGGCCCAGGGGCACCACCTCGCACGGGAAGCTGCCCACGAACAGCGGATTGTCGCTCAGCCCCCCGGAAAGATAGATCCTGGCCGGCGAGCCGGCAAAGCGGTAGGCGTTGAGGGCGATTCCCTTGACGAAGCGGGCCACCGCCTCGGCCACCGGCACGCCGCCGATCACCGCATCGAAGATGTGGCTCATCCCCAGCACCCCGCAGGTCACCGAAAAGGTCTTCCCGGGCACCGCAATCCGGCGGTAGTCGAGATCGTAATAGCGGGCCAGCAGCTCGATGGTGAACCCCATGGAGGCGCCGCACTCGGCGTTCCAGCCCATGTCGGCGACGCCGCCGTCCTGGTACCGGATGAACTTGATGTCCCGGCTGCCGCAGTCGAGGAGCAGGTAGCTCGGCTCGGCGATGAGCCGTTCCCCGCCCCGGGCCAGGGCGATGAGCTCGTTCACGCAGCGCGCTCCGAGCCGTTTCCCGTTGTGACCCGTGGCCCAGTCCACCCGCACCCCGGGGGGGAGGTCCTTGGTGGCCACCACCCGCGGGGGCCCCGCCTCCGGCTCCCACAGCTTGCAGTAAGACGTTCCGAAGTCACCGAAAATCACCGCCTTCCCCCTGTCAGCTCGAGAAAGGCCTCGACCTTGGCCCTGGCGCTGCTGCCGGTGTGCACGTCCACATCCAGGCAGAGGGCGCGGGGGTGGCGGCCGGCGAGCAGGCGGGCGAGCGCCGTCTTGGCGCAGAAGGACTGGGCGAAAAAGACGGTGGGCACCTCGGGATTGCAGAACGCCTCCAGGCCGGCGTCGGCCGGGGTCTTGTTCTCCATGCATCGGGTCCATCCGTAGACGTGGGTGGTGTCCGGGAAGAGCGAGAGAATGGAGAAATCCCGCGGGGGCACGCCCCAGAAGCCGGCGGTGGGGACGCAGGAGGAAAGGGGCGGTCCCGGGTCGGCCATCTTGACCCCCTCGGTGATCCGCTGGAATTTTTCGAGGAGAGGCAGGCGGCTTTTGCAGAGGGGGACGCCGAAGGGGCGGGTGTCGTCGTTCACCGTGCGGACGACCGGGATGGGGAGGGTCTCGGCGAGGACGGCCGCCACCTGGAAGGCGCCGTCGCACTTGCCGGGCCCCACGTCGATGTAGATCGCATCGAGCTCAAGACGGAGGGCGTTCAGCACCGCCGTCCGGAGAATGGCGCAGTAGACCCGCGGCAGGTGGGCGACCGACTCCTCCAGGTCGGCCGCGACCAGCAGGGCGTCGAGATCGTGGATTTCCACTCCGCGGTCGTTGAGGTCGCGGATCACCGCGAGCGGCGGGATGCCCACGATCCCCACCCGGCGGAGGGGCGGGGGCAGCCGCCAGTCGGGGGTGGCCCGCAGATGAAAGCCGGTGGCGGCCATCAGTGGCTCTGTTTCCTCAGCATGACCGCCCCGGCCGTCCCCACCGCGAAATGAATGGTCCAGGAGGCGATCACCGGGTTGAGGAAGGAGGAGGCGGCGAGCGACTGCATGGCGCTCCACCAGCCCCAGGCGGCGAAGGCCATGCCGCAGCTCACGGGAACGGCCAGGGT
This sequence comes from Deltaproteobacteria bacterium, assembly GCA_021788685.1. GTDB lineage: Bacteria > Desulfobacterota > Desulfobulbia > Desulfobulbales > UBA5123 > JAJYKH01. The sequence continues at coordinate 2,459 of JAJYKH010000347.1, forward strand.
CAGCTCCCGGCCCCATTTCTGATTGACCGTGAGAAGGACGGGCAGGCCAATGAGAAAGAGAGGCAGACCCAGAAACAGGTAGGAGAGGCGGCGGTTGAAATCGAGCCAGGATTCGTTGTCGCTGGCGAAATGCGCCTCCCGGGCCTTGGCGAAGAGCTGCGAGAGCGAAACCTCCTCCTTCTTGTATTCCGGCAGGAAGAAGTCGGCCGGCTGCTCGGGGAGGGGCAGGGAGGTCTCCCGGAACAGCTCCACCGTGTAGTCGTCCCCCTCCTTCTTCTTGAGCTGCCCGTTTCGGAACAGCCATTTGCCGTCCTGCCAGGTGGCTATGTCAGCGGTAAGCAGCAGCTCGACGTCGTAGTGATCATTCCACACCAGGTAGGAAAAGCTGGTGAAGCGGTTTTCCTTGGGGTTCTCCCGGACGAAGGAATAAATGCCCTGCGCGCCGTTGTAATAGATGCGGCCGTTGCGGTCGATGCCCCGGGGGATGCGATCGAGGACCTGCTCGTTCCAGATGGTGTCGGTCGCCGCCAGGCTGGGCGGCAGCACCCATTGATTGAGGAACAGCATCCCCAGGGTGGTCAGGATGGCGCCCAGGGCCAGCGGGCGGACAGGTGGAGGGTGACGCGGCGGGCGGAGCGGGTGAGCCGACCGGGAAGGCTGAACAGCCGCCGACGGAGCGTTTTGGTGGTCACGATCCCTTCCTTGAGGCCGAGCCGCGCCGTCCAGCGGGCGAGGTTGTGGGCGATTACCTGGATCGCCAGCCAGGCGCCGTTGGCGGCAAACTTCCCCGAGGGCAGGTGGTTCAAGGCGACACCGTACTTGAGGTCGCGGATGGCGTTCTCGATCTCGGCGTGA
>JAJYKH010000348.1 GCA_021788685.1 Deltaproteobacteria bacterium
TCCGATCTCGTTGTCGAGAACATAGGCGGCCACCTCCGGTTCCAGGCCGGTGCGCCCGCTCAGCTCCGGCACGAAGTAGGGGTTGGGAAGGAACCGGACGTCGAAGAGCAGATCCGCCTCGACCGGCGGCCCGTGCTTGAAGCCGAAGGAGGTGAAGCGGATCTGGAGGGGCCGACGGGCCGGATCGGCCACGATCTGGTCGATGAGCTGCCGCCGCAATTCGTGGGGGGTGAGTGCCGAGGTGTCAATGATCCGGTCGGCAGCCAGCCGGAGGACCTTCAGCTCCTCCCTTTCCCTGCGGATGCCCTCCCGCACCGGGCCGTCCCCCGCCCGGGGATGGACCCGCCGCATTTGGGAATAACGCCGCAGCAGCACCTCTTCGGAGGCCTCCAGGAACAGCACCGTGAAGGGTCGGGCCGCCGCTCGCAATTGATCGAAAACCGCTTGGAACTCCCTCGGAAAATCCGCGTCCCGGCTGTCCATCACCACCGCCAGCCGGCCGCTGTGGCCAGGGCGGGCCGCCAGGCCGTTGACCAGCTCGGGCAGCAGAAAGGCCGGCAGGTTCTCCACGCAATAATGCCCCTCGTCTTCCAAGACCTTCAGGGCCGTGCTCTTGCCGGCGCCCGCATAGCCGGTGATGACGGTCGTGGCGATCGAGCTATTCAGTCCCATGCGGCTTCCCGGAAAATGGCGCTCAGCTCTTGGACCGTGCCAGCCTGGAGCAAGCGGGCGCGAACCGAAGGGTTCTTGAGGAAGCGGGAGAGCTGGGCCAGAGTGTGCAGATACTCGCGGGCGGCGCTCTCCGGGGCGAGGAGCACGAAAAAGAGATGGACCGGCTTGCCGTCCACCGCATCGAACGGGACCCCTGCCCGGCTCCGGCCGAAGCAGATGATGATCCGGTCCAGCTCTTTCAGCTTGCCGTGAGGAATGGCGATTCCCTCGCCGATGCCGGTAGAGCCGAGCCCCTCCCGCTCCTGAAGCGCCTGGTAAACTTGGTCGCGCTTCAGACCGGGAGTGCCGGCGCAGGCGGCTCCAGCCAGCTCCTGCAAGGCTTCCCGTTTGCTGGCGGCCTTGAGCTCGGATTCTATTCTGTTGTGGACGAGATCGGCCAGCATCGAGCAATCAGAGCTTGGGCTTCTTCCGGTACTTGGAAGGGAGAATGCCCAGCTGCTCCCGGTACTTGGCCACGGTCCGGCGGGCGAGCTGGATGTCCTCCTTTTCGAAGATCTCGGCAATTGCCTTGTCGGAGAGGGGCTTTTCCGGGTTCTCGGCTTGGACGATCTGCCGCAGCCGGTTTTTGATGCTCTCCGAGGAGAGGTCCTCCCCGCCGATCTGGGAGATGGCGGAATTGAAGAAGTATTTCAGCTCGTAGGTGCCTTGGGGCGTATGGACGTACTTGCTGCTGGTCACCCGGCTGATGGTGGATTCGTGCATGCCGATGTCCTCGGCCACGTCCCGGAGCACCAGGGGCCGCAGATGGGCGACCCCCTTTTCGAAAAAATTCCGCTGGAATTTGATGATGCTCTCCACCACCCGGTAGATGGTGCGCTGCCGCTGCTGGATGCTCTTGATCAGCCAGACCGCCGACTTGAGCTTGTCCTGGATGTACTCCCTGGTCGCCTCTGGCGCCGCCGAGCTCTTCTTGAGGATCTCCCGGTAATAGGAGTTGAGCCGCAGACGGGGCAGCCCCTCGTCGTTGAGGAGAATGACGTATTCATCGCCCAGCTTGTGGACGTAAACGTCCGGCACGATGTAGTGCGGCTCTTCGTCGGAGTAAACCCGTCCGGGAAAAGGGTCGAGATTGATGATGACCTTGACGGCGGCGAGGACCTTGTCGGTGGCCTGGCCGGTGGCCTTGGCGATCGCCGCGTAATTTTTGGTTTCCAGGAAATGGATGTGATCGCGGACGATGGTCGCCGCAAGCGAGCCGCCCAGGCCGAGCTTTTCGAGCTGGAGGAGCAGGGACTCCTTGACGTTGCGGGCGGCGATCCCGGCCGGGTCGAGGTCCTGGACCAACGCCAGCACGCGGGCCACCGTTTCGGGGCCGGCGCCGGTGGCCCGGCCGATTTCCTCCTCGTCCACATCAAGAAAACCATCCCGATTCAGGTTGCCGACGATGAAATTCGCGATCTCCGTCTCCTCCTCGGTGAGGTTGGCGAAGCTCAGCTGCCAGCGCAGGTGGGACTGGAGGTCGGGCTTTTTGGAGAGAATGTCCAGCCGGGATGGGAGGTCGCTTTCCTCGCGGCCGCTGCCGCTGGCCCCTGGCGTGGAAAAACCGCTCTCGTATTCGTTGGCGTAATCCTCCCAGTTGATCTCGGAGAGGGTCTGGGTGCTGTTTTCCTCCAGCCGCACCTCGCTCGTCTTCTCGAGATCGATCGGCTCCTGCTCCGGCTCCCCGGCGGCCGTTTCCGCCTCAGGCTCGTAGTCGCCCGGAGTCTCGTCGAGCATGGGGTTCTGCTCGATTTCCTGCTGGATGGTCTCGGCCAGCTCCAGCCGCGACAGCTGCAGCAGCTTGATCGCCTGCTGCAGCTGGGGCGTCATCACCAGCTGCTGACTGAGTTTGACCTGCTGTCTGAGCTCGAGGGCCATAGATGATTCGTACGGGAGCCGATGCTCCTCAAAGGTCAGGCTTTCAGCTTTCGGCCTTCAGCCTCCGCTTCTACATGCTGAATTTCTCGCCCAGGTACATGCGCCGGGCGGTTTCGCTCTTCACGACGTCGTCGGCCGAGCCGCTGGCCAGAATCCGGCCATTGTTGACAATATAGGCATAGTCGCAGACCGATAGGGTCTCGCGGACATTGTGATCGGAGATCAGCACCCCCAGACCCCTCTCTTTGAGGTCGTGGATGATCTGCTGGAGATCGGCCACCGACAGCGGATCGATCCCGGCAAAGGGCTCGTCGAGCAGGATGAACCGGGGCTCGGTGGCGAGGACCCGCATGATCTCCACCCGCCGGCGCTCACCGCCCGAGAGGGAATAACCCTTGTTTTTCGCAAGATAGCGGATCTTGAGGTCGTCGAGCAGGGACTCGGTCCGCCGCCGGATCTGGACCCGGTTCAGCCCCAGCGCCTCCAGAATGATCCAGACGTTTTCCTCGACGGTAAGCTTCCGGAAAACCGAGGAATCTTGAGCCAGGTAGGAAATCCCCTTCCGAGCCCGTTCGTGAATGGGGAGTGAGGTGATGTTTTCCCCGTCGAGGAGAATGCGGCCGGCATCCGGACGGATGAGGCCGGCAATGGAGTAGAAGGACGTGGTTTTGCCGGCGCCGTTCGGCCCGAGCAGCCCCACCACCTGCCCGCGCTGCACCTT
>JAJYKH010000349.1 GCA_021788685.1 Deltaproteobacteria bacterium
GGATAGTGGAATGAAAGGATCTTTTTGGCTTCGGCGTCGGTCGTTTCTCTACTCTTCCCTTCTGAAAGCTCGATGACCCGCTTTTTTCCAGCCGGCTGGCAAGCCTCCCGGAACCAAGGAGATGGCTCTCAGGTGAGGTGTGGACCTGGGTTCCTGGCCTGGGCTCACTCCTTCTGTTCTCTCAAATTACGGTAGTACGCCTGGATCGGCTGAAACGGCCCATATTGATGCTGCTTGTGCGGGAAATCGTCGGCATAGGGCGGGTAAGGGCAATCGACCGGTTTCTGGGTGCGATCCGGGAAATCCTTGTCCAGGTCCTCCATATTAGGGCGATCGAAGCCATTGATGTAAGCGCCCACGTCATAGGCCTGGTCGACCGAAACCACTGGCCGGTCCCAGGGCGTCCCCAGGGGCATGTTGCCCCCGACGAAAGCCGCCGCCATCAACAGCCGCGCCATCCCCGCGCCGTTGTTGAACGATCCCTCGCCCCAGAGCGGGGGCACCACGTTTTCGCCCGCCTTCCCCGCGCTCCGCTCCCGATAGCCGGCCCCGTTCATCCCGTGGCAGCCCTGGCAATAGACCAGATAGACCTCCTTTCCCGCCCCTCGATTCGCCTCCCTCGCGGGGGGCGCGAAGGCGAGGGTGCCCCGGCCCGTGATCTGGGCGGGCGCCTTCCGCCCGAGCCAGGTCATGTAGGCGACGATCGCCTGCATGTCCTGGCCGCCCTCGGGCAGGGCCCTGCCGTTCAGGCTGCGCTCGAAGCAGTCGTTGATGCGCCCGGGCAAGGTGACCTCTTTCCCGGTTCGGGCCAGGTAGCGGGGATAGCGGCCGGTGACCCCCACCCAGGGAATCCCGAACTGCTTGGTCCCGGCTTCCTGGTGGCAGTTGCGGCAGGCGAGCAGGCTGCCGGCCGGCGGGGATTGCAGGCCGGACGGCGCCCCCAGCTCCTGATAGGTCCTGGTGACCAGCCGATAGCCACGCCGGATCCGGTCGCCCTCGGGACCGGCCGGGATCGCCGCGGGGGCGGGAGGATTCCACCAGCTCTGCCGGCCGGCCCCGGGAGGCGGCGGGGCGGTGGTGCGCTTCTCGTCGACCACCGCGGTAAGAAAGCGGATGATCCGATCGATCTGCTCCTGCCCCAGGGTCTCGTCCAGCTGAAGCCAGGCCATCAGGTCCACGGCTTCGGGCAAGGTCCCTACCCGGCCGTCGTGGAAATAGGGGGCGGTCAGGAGCGCATTCCGCAGCATGGGGACCTTGAAGACGTATTTGTCCCCTTCCGCCCTGGTCACCTCAAAGCGGCCCAAGTCCTTGGTCTCGTAGGGGTGGTAGATCCCGATCTTCTGGTACAGCATCCCCCCGAGCAGGGGCCCGCCGTGGCAGCGGATGCACCCTTGGTTCATGAAAATGGCCAGTCCCTCCTTTTCACGCCCGGAGAGCGCCCCGGTGTCCCCCGCCAGAAAACGGTCGAATCGGCCCCTGGTGACGAGGGTCCGCTCGAAGGCGGCAATGGCCTCGGCGATATTGTCGTAGGTGATCGGGTTCTTTTCTCCCGGGAAAGCCTTCGGGAAGAGCTTTTGATACTTGGCCATCGCCCGCACCCGCCCCACCGCCAAGTCAGGCTTGGGCATGCCCATCTCGATCGGGTTCAGGATCGGTCCCTTGGCCTGCTCGGCGAGATTGGCCGCCCGCCCATCCCAGAACTGGGCGATCTGAAACCCGGCATTGAGCACCGTGGGCGCGTTCCGCAACCCGGCTTTCCCCATGGCGCCCTCTGAGGTGGGCACATTTTCCGCTCCCCCATGGGACAGGTCGAGCGGGTGGCAGCTGTTGCAGGATTGGGTGCGGTTGATGGACATGCCGGGCTCGAAGTACAACATCCGGCCCAGCTCGATGCGGACGGGCGTATCCTGCTCGCTGCCTGGCATTTTGTCCGGCAGGTGGCCAAAGATGCTTTTGGCCTGGAGCAGGAGGATCTCATCGCTCGGGGGTGACCCCCCTGCCCTCTCCCCTGCCGCCCGCGCGCAGTGCGGTCGTCCTGGTGCTTCCCGCCCCCAGGCGAATGGCGGATGGGAGACAGGAATCCCGCTGGCAAGCACCAGCCCCATGGCCAGGCCGATCAATCCCATGTGTTTCCGGTTCATGAGGCCTCCTGTGGGCACGTGAAAAGCTTTGCTGCCTCATGTCTATTGTAAGGCGAGGGAAGCGGGGCATCCAGGGGAAATGGCCACCAGCGGCCCAGAGCCGCGCCCCCTGGACCAATTCGGGCGAGCAGGTTGAGGGCGCGGTTTCAGATCCGACTATTTTCATTGACAGACCACGAAAGCGAATTATCCTTACGCCCAAATTGTAGCCGAGGTCCGTTTTGCCGAACGGATGCGGGGGACCCACCGTTGGGGCGCATTCCTCTTCGAGGATAGGGCACTTCCAAGCCCGAGCCCGTCAGCTAACCTCGTAGGCATTTGGGAGGGCAATGGTCAGCGCTCATTGAAGCCACTGGCTATCGGCCGGTGGCTTTTCTTTTTGGCCTGCCCCTCATGCGCATTCCGTCAGGAGAGGGAAACATGCAGGCCGACCAGCAACCGCCAAAGGAAAATTCCGCCCGCACCATCCGCCGGTACCTCTTCGGCGCCCCCAAGCACCTGCGGGATGCCCATCTCTTCCACAAGATGGCCCTCATCCCCGTCCTCGCCTGGGTCGGGCTCGGCGCCGACGGGCTCTCCTCCTCGGCTTACGGCCCGGAGGAGGCGTTCAAGGCGCTCGGCGCCCATACCCATCTTGCCTTGCTCCTCGCGGTGATGATGGCGGCGACCGTCTTCACCATCTCCTACGCTTACAACCGGATCATCGAGCACTTCCCCCACGGGGGCGGGGGTTATATCGTGGCCACCCACCTGCTGGGCGACAAGGCCGGCGTCGTTTCCGGCAGCGCCCTGCTGGTTGATTACGTGATGACCATCACCATCTCCATCGCCTCGTGCGGCGATGCCGTCTTCAGCTACCTGCCGGTGCAGTACCACCACTACAAGGTCGCCTTTGCCTGCGTCCTCATCATCCTCCTCATCGTGCTCAATGCGAGGGGGGTCAAGGAATCGGTGACGGTGCTGGCGCCGATCTTCGTGCTTTTCGTGGCGACCCATTTGGTCATGCTGCTCGATGGCGTATTCACCCATGCCGACCGCTTCGCCCCAGTGGTGAGCAGCCTGGGAACCGGCATCCGCCACGACGTCTCCGCCATGGGAGTGCTCGGGGTGATCATGCTCTTCCTGCGGGCCTACTCCTTGGGCGGCGGCACCTACACCGGGAT
>JAJYKH010000350.1 GCA_021788685.1 Deltaproteobacteria bacterium
GGGCACATTTGATCGGTGGGCTATGCCCACCCTACGTCTGATTCAGTCGTAAATGATGCAGGTGTACCGTTCGAGGACGGCCTCGGTCTCGGGGTCGAGCAGGTGGGCCACCTCGTGGACCTGGTACTCCCGGCCGCACGCCTGGCACCGCAGCCGCACCCGGCGGCAGGACCGCGCCACCTCGAGCTTGCCGCTGCAATCAGGACAGTTCATGGTCTTCCCTCAGGCGAGCAGCGATTCCCGGGTGAAAATCGCCTGCAGCGGATAGCCGCGGGCGGCCAAGGCCTCGGCGCCCCCTTCCTGCCGGTCGACGATGGCCGCCACCAGCCCCACCTTGAACCCCTGGGCTTCCACCCGGTCGATCACCTTGAGCAGGGTCCCGCCGGTGGTGACCACGTCTTCCACGAGGGCCACGGTGGCGCTCGCCGGGAGGTTGGCGCGGCCCTCCAGGTAGTCCTCGGTGCCGTGCTTCTTCGGCTCCTTGCGCACGATGAACGCCGGGATGGGGCTCTTTTCCAGGTAGCTCACCACGGAGACCGCGGTCACCAGGGGGTCCGCCCCCAGGGTCATGCCGCCCACCGCGGCGATGGGTGCCGGGTGGCGCCGGATCAGCTCGAACAGCAGCCGGCCGCACAGGTAAGCCCCTTCGGCGGAGAGGGTGGTCTGCTTGCCGTCGATGTAAAAATCGGACTTGCGGCCGGAGGAGAGGGTGAAGGTCCCCTGCCGGTAGGATTTTGCCAATAGAAGTCGTTTCAACTGCTCTTTTTCGTCCACGGGTGTTCCTTCGTCGATGGTGATGCTGGGGAAAATCAGTTGGCGATGCTTCGCCGGCGGCGCCGTTTGCGCTCCGTTTCCGGCAGGAGGAAGTCGATGAGCTCGCGGAGGAAATCGTTGAGGTGATGGACCTCCGCAAAGTGGAGCTTGATGTTATGATCGGCGAGCACGCTGTCGATCTCCTCTTCCCTCAGGGAGGAGACCAGGGCGAGCACGACTTTCCGGTCGAACTGGGTATCGATGCCCTCGCACATGATCTTGAGGGCGGTCTCCACCGGCATGGCCTGCCGGTAGGGGCGGGCGGAGGTGAGGGCGTCGAAGACGTCGGCTACCGCGATGATTCGGGCAAACGGGGAGATTTCCTGAGCCTTCAGCCCGTCGGGGTAGCCGCTGCCGTCCAAGCGCTCGTGATGGTGCACCGCGGCATCGACGATGAAGCTCGGCAGGTTGATGGGCTGGAGGATCTTGTCGGTGAACACCGGGTGCTTCTTGATCTCGACGAACTCGGCCGGGGTCAGCTTGCCCGGCTTGCTGAGGATCGCCTCCGGAATGCCGATTTTCCCCAGGTCGTGCATGAAGGCGGCGATTTGGAGATCGGCGAGGTCCCGGCCCCGGATGCCCATGTTGTTGCCGATGGCCACCGCGAACCGGGCCACCCGGAAGGAATGGCCATGGGTGTATTCGTCCTTGGCGTCGATGGCGGCGGCCAGGGCCTTCACCGTGTTGAGGTAGAGCTCCTGGAGGCTGTCGTAGAGCCGGATGGTCTCGATGGTCGGCGAATAGATGTTCTCGATGATGCTGAGAAACTTCTTCTGGTAGGCGGTGAACGGCCGTCCCCCTTTCTTGAAGAAGGCCATGTGGCCGACGGTGCCTTCCTTGCCCCGGATGGGAGCGATCAGGATGGAGGAGCCGTCAGCCAGGGAGTGGATGACCGTCCGCTCCGCGGACTCCTCGTGGAGGAACTTGAGCCCCTCCAGCTCCCGGCGCCGCTCCGGGGGCAGCTGCCAGCTGATCTCGACCTTGTCCTTCCAGAGCACCGAGGTCTTGACCAGCCCGGAATCGGCGGCGATGGCGGAGCCGACTTCCCGCAGGACGACGGTGCAGAATTCCTGCAGGTTGCTGATGCCGATGATTTTGTTGGCGAGGCGGAAAAGGAAATGGAGCTGCTCGGAAAGCTCGAGCATCTCGCCGCCGGCCTGCTGCAGCTCGGCTTCCCGCTGGAGCAGGTGGCGGACGCCGGCCACGCAGATGGCCACGTGGGGGGCGGCCGCCTCCATGGCGGTTTCCGAATCGGCCTGGCAGAGGAGCCCCCCTACGTCTTCGGCAAATTTGAAGGGAAAGAACCGGCTGGCGGGAGGGGCCGGCTCGGGAACCGCGGCAGCGGGCACTACCGGCTTCCCGGCGCTGTCCACCACCAGGCCCCGGATGGAGTGGGCCGATTCGAGGTAGGCCAGGACCTCGGAGAGGAAGGAGGTGTCGAAGAGGTAGTCGGTGACGGCGGCCATGGTCCCGCCCTTACTGCGCCGGGCCGGCGAGGATCTGGCTGATGGTAGCCTGAAGCTCGTTCTTGCAGATCGGCTTGTTCATGAACCCGCTGCAGCCCGCCTGCCGGGCGCGGCCGATGTCTTCTTCGCTGCCGAGGGAGGTGAAGATCAGGACGGGGATGCCTCTGGTGACGGGATCGGCTTTCAGACGGCTGGTGGCTTCGATGCCGTCCATAAGCGGCATCTCCACATCCATGAGCACCAGGTCGGGCCGGTGCTCGTGGGCCATGTCGCAGCCGGTTTGGCCATTTTCCGCGAGGAGGACGGCATAGCCGCATTCTTTGAGAAGCTGCCCGACGATCCGGCGGATCATCGGCGAATCGTCTACAACGAGAACGATTTTTCCCATCATTTCAGGTTGAGCATTCCCGGTTGTCTGGCTGGCTGCATGACGACTATGGGCTAATTTACTTGAATCACAAGTTTTCGCAAATGATTTTGCAGGATTTTAAAGAGGGGCCGGTATTTGTTTCCGGAACCGGAGGTTATCGAGAAGGGAGGCGAGCAGGATGGCGCCGATCCCCAGCCATTCGTGCAGCTCGATCACGTTGAGCGACCAGAGGGCGTACGAAACGGAGCCGACGATGATCTCGAAGAGCATGAGGACGTTGACCCGGTAGCTTTCCAGCCTGGTCAGGCTGAAGAGAATGCAGAGCGAAGCGGTGGCCTGCATGCCGAACGCGAAGAGCACCAGCAACGGCACCCAGTGGGCCCAGGTTTCCCAGGGGGGAGGAGGCGGCGACCAGATGAGGATGCCGATGAAGGCGATGAGAACGGTCCCGAGCCAGTGCACCACGGTGAGTGCCCAGCTGGGGGTGCGGGGGCTCATCTGCAGGCCGATCACCGACAGGGCGAAGCTCAACCCGGAGAGCAGGGCGAAAGTATCGCCCAGATTCCAGTAAAAGGTCCGGATCCGGTACAGCCCCAGGAGGACTCCCGCCCCGGCAAGGGAGATGAGGATGACTAGGAACT
>JAJYKH010000022.1:0-2460 GCA_021788685.1 Deltaproteobacteria bacterium
GTGGTGCCTTTCACCTGCACCGCTTCGCCCGCCAACGCCACCCCCGTTCAGCTTATGGTTAGCCCGTTGATCAATTCGCCAGCGGGTTTGTCCTTGATTTTTCTCCAGCTTTCTCGGCATTTCCGTAAGGGTATTTCCCGCAAAACGCCCGCCGAAATGCGAATCCCGGTTGTGCCGCAGTACAAACCATGGTAAATGTTCCGGAACTGCAGAATTTCATCGCCTGCACCGAAGCGCCGGGCCGTCTGGGTTCCGGCGAATCATTCACACGAATGTGTTTCGGGAGGGAGAAAACGATGCAGCACCGCCGGACGAAGTCTTTGAAGTTTCTGCTTTGCCTGTTCCTGTTCCTGCTTTGCTCCCCCGCCTCCCCCCTTCCGGCCGCCGGGCCGGAACGCATCTTCATCCTCCATAGCTACGGAAAAGGCGACATCTGCGGCCAGCCCCAGGCCGACGGGGCGCTTGCCGCCCTGCGGGAGGCTGGCTTCCAAGGGAGCCGGATCGCGGTCGAAACCTATTATATGGACACCAAGGGCCGGAACAACACCCCGAAGCTGGTGGCCGAGCAGGGTCGCCTGGCGCTCGGCCGGATCGCCGCCTTCAAGCCCCGGGTCCTGATCACTCTGGATGACAACGCCTTCGGGGAGGTGGCCCTCAGACTGGTGGACACCCCGGTCCAGATCGTCTTTTCCGGCCTGAACGGCCAGCCCGAGGAGTACAGCCGGAAGGTCCCCTTCCTCGGGAGCCGCGCCCGACCCGGCCACAACGTGACCGGAGTCTACGAAAAGCTCCACTTCGCCGCCGCGGTCAAGGTCCAGAAGAAGATCTTCCCCAACCTCCGCACCGTGCGGGTGCTGAGCGACCTCTCCCCCACCGGCAGGGCCATCGTGAAGCAGGTCCAGCTGGAGCTGGCCGCCGAAAAGGTCCCGGTCGCAATCGACATGAAAAGCGCGGGGAGCTGGGAGGAGTACCAAAAGGAGATCCGGGCCGCCGACCGCGATTCCGAAATCGGCACCATCTACCCGGTGGCCCTTCTCCTGAAAGATGCTGCCGGCAAAACCCACACCGCTCCGGAAATCCTCCGCTGGACCCTCGCCCACTGCCGCAAGCCCGACATTGCCCTCAACTACGCCTTCACCTCCCTGGGGCTCCTCGGCGGCGCGACAGTGGACTTCGAGGCCATGGGCCGGCAGGCGGGGCAGATCGCAGCCCGCATCCTCCGGGGGGAAAAGGCAGGCGAGATCCCCATCGAGGACGCGCAGCGCTTCGCCCTGGTGTTCAACCTCAACCGGGCCCGGCAGCTCGGGATCACCATTCCCGAGGACATCCTGCTCGCCGCCGACGAGATCATCGCCGCCCCAGGCAAGTAATTCCCACGGAGGGAACCGACCGGTGAAGCGCGGCATCCGTTTCTCCTCCTTTCTGATGGCCTCGTTTGTCAGCCAGGCCATAGGCTGCGTCCTACTCATCTCGCTCTGCCTGTACCTCTACTTCGACGGGCGGATCACCCGCGAGTTCCGGGACAAGCTCCATGCCCAGCAAGGCCAGGCCGAGCTCATCCTGGAAAAGCGGATGGAAGAGGTGCAGCGCCGCCTCAAGGACCTCTCCCTCGACAACACCATCCGGGTCACCCTGATGCTGGGGGTCGCCCCCCAGATGGAGGAGCGGATCAAGGCGGGCTACCCGGCCGAAAACGGCATGTATTTCTTCGTGCGCGGCGGGGAGGGACGGGGGTGGGTGCCCCGGGCCTATCCCGGGCTCGACGCCGGGCTGGTCCGCGCCTGCCTTCCAGCCCCGGGCGACTGGAACTCGGGCCGCCGGGAAGGAGCAGACCGTCTGGTCTGGTACTTCAGCGCTCCCCTCATGCGGCGGACCGAGCTGTTGGGCACCGCTGTCGCCCTGTACGATCCCGCGGAAGACCGGGAGCTCGCCACCGCCCTTCGCCACGTCATGGAGGGGGGAAGCGACTTGGTAATCCGTGGCCCCCTGAGAATGGTGCACCTGAAAACCGGTGCCGTCCTGCCCGGGGGGGAGGGCCACCCGGGAGGTCCGGCCGACGAAGAGGAGCAGGCCCTCACCCCGCTCCCCGGCAACCCCGACATCCTGTTCATGGCCACCCACACCAGCCTGGCCCGGGAGAGGACGCGGCTGGCCCTGCTCCTCGGCACCCTCTCCCTGGTGGTGATCGCGTTCTCGGCCACCCTGGGCATCGTGCTCGGCAAACGGATGGCCCGGCCGATCAAGGAGCTGGCCGCCCAGGCCCAGGAGATCGGAGCGGCCAGAAAGGTGTCGCTCTTCGAGGGGAGCAGCATCCACCCCGAGCTCAATCAGCTCGCCCGCGCCTTCAACAGCATGCTCACCAGCCTGGCCGAGGAAAAAAGCCGCCATGCCGAGCTGCTGCGGCACATCGGGGACGCGGTCTACATCCTCGACCCGCAGGGCGGGATCGTCGAGGCCAAC
>JAJYKH010000022.1:2470-16347 GCA_021788685.1 Deltaproteobacteria bacterium
GATGGGCTGGAGCGCGGGGTCGCTTGCCGGGCGGAGCGCCAACGACTTCCTGCCCAGCTCCGATCTGGCTTTCCTGCTGGCCCGGCTAGAGGAAACGAACGACCAGGCCCCACGGGGGATCACCATCCGCAGCCGCCAACTCACGGCGGATGGCAGGCGCATCCCGGTGGAAATCAACTCCCGGCCCATCACTTACGGAGGGCAGAAGGTGATCCTCAACGTGGCCCGCGACCTCACCAGCCGCCTCGAAGCGGAGCAGGCCCTCCGGGAAAGCGAGGAGCGGTACCGCTCCATCCTCGAAAACATCGCCGAAGGGTACTTCGAAATCGATGCCGCCGGCACCATCTGCTTCTTCAACCAAGCCTTCTGCTCGCTCCTGGGGCGGAGCCCCGGCGAGGTGCACGGCGCCGACCCTGCCCGGACCGCCGCCCCCGAATCGGCGGCACGCCTGGCGGCGCTCATCGAAACCATCCGGGCCACCGCCGCACCCGCCCGCCTCTCCCCCTACACCATCATCCGTCCGGACGGGGAGGAGCGGGTCCTCGATCTTTCGCTCTCCCTCATCGCCAACGGCAACGGGGGCTCCATCGCCATCCGCGGGGTGGGGCGGGACATTACCGAGCAGCTCCAGATCGAACGGGAAAAGAGCGAGCTAAAGCTCCAGCGCCAGCGCGGGCTGCGCCTGGAGGCCCTGGGGACCCTTGCCGGCGGCATCGCCCATGACTTCAACAACCTGCTCGCGGCGGCCCTGGGCTACGCGGAATTGTGCCTGCTCGAGCAGCTCCCGCAAGACGGCGAGCTTCCCCTTTACCTGCAGCGGATCAAGGAGGTCACCTTCCGCGGCCGGGAGCTGGTCGCCCAGATCCTCACCTTCAGCCGACAGAACGAGGGGGTGCTGCAGCCGGTGGACATCGTGCCGGTGGTCAAGGAAACCCTGAAGATGCTGGCCCCCGCCTTACCGGCCGAGATCGAGCTCCGGACCGTCATTGACCCCCAGGCCGGTCTTATCTTGTCCAATCCCACTCAGATCCACCAGGTGCTCATGAATCTCTGCGTCAACTCCCACCATGCCATGCGCGAAACCGGCGGCGTGCTCGAGGTGGCCATCGAGGGAACGGAGATCGACGCCACTGAGTGGCGGCCCGCCATGCCGGAGCCCGGCCGCTATCTGCGGCTCCGGGTGCGCGACACCGGCACCGGCATGACAAACGAGGTGCTCGAGCGGATCTTCGAGCCGTTCTTCACCACGAAGAAACCCAGCGAAGGGACCGGCATGGGCCTAGCGGTGGTGCACGGCATCGTCACCCATCATGGCGGCGAGATTTTCGTGTCGAGCCGGCCCGGCGAGGGGACCTGCTTCGAGATCTACTTCCCCGCCATCGCCGGCAACGGCACCACCCTGCTCGAAGAAGACGAGAAGCAGCTCCCGCCTCTGCCCCGGAGCTGCGTGGTCCTCCTGGTCGACGACGAGGAGGACCTGGTGCGGGCCGGTGCCCGGATGCTGGAGCACCTGGGCTGCCGGGTGACGGCCACCACCAGCAGCCACGAGGCCCTGCAGATTTTCCGCCGCAGCCCCGATCTGTTCGACCTGCTCATCACCGACCAGGTCATGCCCGGGCTGACGGGAATGGATCTGGCCCAGGAGGTCATGGCCGTCCGCCCCCAGCTTCCGGTGGTCCTCTTCAGCGGCCATGCCGAGGCGGTTTCCCCCGAAGAGGCCCTGAACAAGGGAATCCACCGGTTCGCCCTGAAGCCCCTTTCCCTGAAGGATCTGGCCGCTGTCCTTCACGAAGCCCTGGCCACCCGCCTTTCCTGAAGCTCTGCCCAATTTGGCATTTATTTTGCTTTTCCTCCCGGTATCACCGCCGTGGTTTTTGCGTAGTCTGCACGGCTGGGCATGCAACCCACCAGGGAGGGGAAGATGAAAGACAAGCGAAACCAACGGAAATGGGCCAACCTGTTCGTGGTGCGCCATGGCGAATCCACCTGCAACGAGGTCAACCGGTTTGCCGGCGCGATTGACGTCCCGCTCACGCCCCTGGGGGAGGCGCAGGCGCGGGAGGCCGCCCGCCTCTGGGACGGCCCGCCCCCGGAGATCGTCTTCACCTCCCCACTCCAGCGCGCCCGGCGCACCGCCGCCATTCTGGTTCCGGATGCCGGCCCGGCGGCAAACGCCCCCATTCGGCAGGTCGTGGACGAAAGGCTCACGGAAAGGCATTTCGGTGATTTCACCCTGCGAAACAAGGCCTTTCTCCAAGGCGACGCCGGGCTGCGGCGATACGAGGCGGCCCTGTACGGCGACGGGGTGGCCCCGCCGAACGCCGAGCCCTTCCGCCGTTTCCACGGCCGGGTCCTCGAGTTCCTGAGGGAGGTGCTCCACCCTCTGCTCCTGGCCGGCAAACGGGTCCTGGTGGTGGCCCACAAGTACGTAATCGAGCTCCTGTGCCGGATGATCCTGCGGCTGCCGGCCGGCAACGGCTACGATCTGCGGCTTCCCAACGGCAAGGTCATAGCCGGGACGGAGCTGCGGGCCTACCTGGGCAGGGAGAGCAAGGCGGCCAACCTCCTCCGGGAATGGATTGTCCTCCGCCACGCCTTCATCCTGGCGGGGAGCGCCGCGGCCGGCATATTCCTCGGCTCCCTCCGGCTCCTGCCCCGCATGCAGCCGCTGTTGCCCTTGGCCCTTCTCGCCCTGGCCACCGGCATCAGTCTGACCCGGGTGGACCTGCGGGGCGTGCGCGACGCACCCGCCCCCGGTGCCCTGCTCCTCCGCTACGTGCTCCTGCCCCTTGCCGCCACGGGGCTTGCCGGACCCGGCGGCACGGTGTTTTTCTTCCTGGCCTTGCTTCTGGCCGCTCCTTCGGCGATCACCGGCATCACCATCAGCCGCTGCCTGGGAGGCATGGTCGCCCCCACCGTGCAGGCCCTCCTCTTTTCGACGGTGAGCGGCACGGTGATGATCCTCTCCATCCTGGGCGCGGCGGGAGGCAGCCTGCTCGCTCCCGGCGCCAGGCTGCTGGCGGTTTCGGGGCTCGGACTGGGGGTGCCGATCCTGACGGCGGCGGTCATGCGCCGCCGCTTTCCCATCGGCACCGCCAAATTCGGGGAGCGGAACGGGGCGACGGCCGTGCTGCTGCTCTCCCTGTTCGTCCTCCTCTCCTTCGCCGGCATCCGGCTCAAAAGCGGTTGGCCCGCGGGCGGCTGGGCCGTGCTGCTCGCCTTCGGCCTGCGGCTGCTCGCCCTGGCCCTGGCTCGCCGCGGCAGCCTCTTTGCGGTGGACCACTACGTGTCGATGAGCTATCCCAACATTTTCCTGGTCATCGTTTTCGCCGCCATGATGGGATGGGAGGAGGTCGCCGCCATGGCCACCTGGTTTCTCCTCCCCATGTTCACCCTGGCCCCCCTCGATGAATGGCTGTGCCGAAAATTCCTGAGTCCGAAAGCGGATGCACGCCTCCTGGCCTTTCTGGGCATAACCGCCCCCGCGGCGGGCGTGCTCCAGGCCAGGCGCCCCGGAACGGCAAAAGGAGTGGGCCGTACCCAATCACCCGGTAAAAGCCCCGACGACTGTATTGCCTCCTTATCGGGGTAAGCGGGTGCAGGGTGCCGCAGATCCGCGAACGCGGGTGAGCTGGACTACTGCTCCGCGAATAGGCCCGCTGACAAAGGAGATGCGGCGCCCTGTGACCGCTTACAGTGGGCCAAGGTCATCCGCGGCCAAGGGGAATACGCGGCTAGGCTTCCGGGGAACCTCCGCGCTTCAAGTGGGGGAAATGACCCCAAAAAGCGGGAAATCGCCCCGGGTTGTCCCGTGGTTCGCGGCAGCAGCCCGGGGGAGGGGAAAGAATCTTGCCCCTTTCTTCACCGCCGATGTGGGGGCAACATCGAAAAGCCCGACAGCTATTCAAAAAATGTCACCGGCCCGATCGAGCGGGCCGCCGTTTGCATGAAGAAAGACAAACGTTTTCAGCCGACGGGAGACGAATGATGACTTTCCTGCAAGGTCCTGAAGAACGAAGAAGACACCGGCGGGTCCTGCCCGCGGCAGATTTGTTCGCGGTGACAGCCGGCAGCGTGGGGCGAATCCTGAATATCGGCGGGGGGGGGGCTGGCGTTCAGCTACGTCCTGCTGCAGGATGCCCCCCCGGTCCTCCACCGCCTGGACATTTTGTATCACGGCGGCCACCTGCTGAGGGGCCTCCCGGTGCAGACCCTGGAGGAGCACCGGCTCGACAACACGTTCGCGACCAGCCCGATGGAGGTCCGCCGTTGCCGGGTGGCATTCGGACCGCTCACGGAAGAGCAGCGGCGCGAGGTGACCGCCCTGATCGAAGGCCAAGGGCTCCCAAGTGCGCCTCTTTTTGCCCCGGCGGCCGGGTAGATGCGGAACCGCCGGCCCTCGGCAGGCTTTTGCGGCTCAGAGGTTATCACCAGCCCCAGAGCAGGCGGCGGTCGATCCAGCCGATCAGCCCGCTTTCGTGCTTCACCTTCACCCACCCGCCCCGGTTCTCCACGGTCCTGAAGACCACGCCGTAGTCGGCCCGGCCCACCACCCGGTAGTGGGTGCCCGACCCTGACCGGATCACGGCCCGTTTCACCTTCACCACCACGTGGGGGACCCGGCCCACCACCCGGCTGAGGACCCAGCCCTTGTCGTTTTCAAAATCGGTGACTTTAAGCCACTTCCCCTTGGTGCCGATCACCTTGAGCGGATAACCGTCGCCCAGCTCGCAGACGAGAGAATACCTGGTCCCCGGCCCGGAGCGGACGTTCACTTTGGCGCCGCTCACGCTCACCATGCGGGCCGAGGCCATGGACGCGGTGAGCAGGACCAGCGCCACGGCCGCCAGAAGCCCTTCCCGCAAATGTCCCCACCCCGGCCTTCTCATGGGGCTTCTCCTTTCGCCGGGACACGGGGCTGCGGGGGCCGTCCGAAGGCCACCCCGCCCACTTCGAGATAGATCGCGTTCTCCTTGCACGCCTCGTTCATGCAGGCCATGCAGGAGATGCATTCCACATCGTCCGGCTCCTCGCTGAACTTCACCCCCATGGGGCACACCCGGTGGCAGGCCCCGCACTTGGTGCAGCGTGCTTCATCGAGCCGCAGCTTCACCAGGCGGGCCTTGGCGAACAGGGAGTAGAAGGCGCCCAGGGGGCAGGTGGTGCGGCAGAAGGGCCGGCTCACGAAGACCGCCCACACGAGGAAGACGGTCATGATGATCAGCTTGTTGTAGAAAAGCCAGCCGATCGTGGTGCGCAGGCTCGGCTGCATGAGGAGCATAGGGATGCCCGCCTCGGCGGTGCCCGCCGGGCAGACGTACTTGCAGAACCAGGGATGACCGCCCCCGAACTGGTCCACCACCAGGAGCGGCAGAAGAAAAACGAAGAAGACGAGCATAAAGTATTTGACGTACTTGAGTGGACGGGGGAGGCCGAACTTGGGCGAGGGGATCTTATGGATCAGCTCCTGGACGAAGCCGAAGGGGCAGGCCCAGCCACAGATCAGCCTCCCGAAGAAGGCCCCCAGCACCCCGATGGAGCCCAGCACGTAAAAGCCCAGAAAATACTGCCCGTTTTCCAGGGCCGGGCGGACGCCGGCCATGAGCTGCTGGAGGGCGCCGATGGCGCAGTAGGAGGTGGATGCCGGGCAGGAATAACAGTTGAGGCCCGGGGCGCAGATCACCTTGAGGGGGCCCTGGTAGATGGTGCGGGTAAACGGAAAGGCCCAATAGGCGTTGATGAGGAAGCCGGTGATCACCTGGACCCATTTGCGCATCAGTTCCATGTCAGCCGATCCCGATGCAGCTCAGGCAGACCTGCCGGGCCTGCTCCAGCACCCGCAGGGGCTCGTCCGCGATGATGCCCGCCATCCCGAGCATGACGAATAGCAGCAGGAACAGAAAGGGGGGCTTGCGCAGCTGGTGCCGTGATTTCTTCTTTGGTCTTTTCGTCGCCATGAGGACTCCCTGCTTGAGGGGGTGACCGCAGCATCACCCAGGGTGGAAGGAACGGTGCCGGGCATCCGCCGGAACCGAGCGACAAACGAAGGGAGATTCAGCCGAGCCGCCGCCGGACCGAAGCGGTCTTGTCGCCCAGGCCGACCTGCTTGTCCCGCCGGTCGTCCAGGCTGATCTGGGTGACCACCCGCTGCAGGCCGCGGCCGAAAGGCAGCTCGTGGAGCCGCGCGGCGAGGGTCAGCAGCGCGGCCGGCTCGCCCTCGACGATGGTTCCCATGTCGGCCAACTTAAAAGATGCTCCTTCTTTTTCCAAGGCTTTTTGAACATCGGCCACGTAATCGCCCACGCTGGGAGAGCCGGTCCCCATCGGGATGATCGTCAGCTGCATCAATGCCATGATCGTTCTCCCGGGTTGAAACCCGGACTGCTGAGGAGGAACCCGGGGGCCTCAGGCGCCGGAGGCGGGATCGAGCCACTCCTCCTGGAGGACATCGGGATCTTCCGTATTGTAGTAGATAATATTTTTCAGGTGGGTGAAACTGTCGAGATCGATTTCCGAAAACCGGAGGGCAATGCCCCTGGCCTCCACCCGTACCACCTTTCCCTTCATTTTCAAGGCGAGGTCCGAAGAAGCGCCGGTGAGGTGAAGGACCACCTCCCCTTCCTCCCCTTCCTGCCCATCCGCTCCCACCACGAACACGCCTCTCAGGCTCAGGTCCCTGGTCTGGCAGTTCTCGAAACGCCGCCCCGCCAGCCCGAGATCGATGGCCGTCTGAAAGGTCACCCGGCGGTGCTGGCGCCGATTGCGGTTGCCCATGCCGTTCTCCTCATGGATTGTTAAACAATGGCTAAAAACCCTTCCCGCCTGAGCAGCTCCGGGGCGCTCACCACGGGCAGCTCGCCGCCCCCCTCCAGAGCGCCCACCCCGGCGAGGTCCCCATTGGGGGCCTTGCGGAACCCGGTCATGACCCGGAGCTCTTCCCGCACGCCCGAGCAGAGAAGGACCCCGTGCCAGTGGCCGTAGCTCAGCACCACCAGGGTGGTGGCCTGGTCGTCCGGCACCTCGGGCAGGCCCACCGCCTGGAGCGAGGCCACCGGCAGGACCAGTTTCTTCAGCTTCCGGTCCGGCATGGTGGCGAGCATGCCTTCGAATTGCCGGGCCAGGCTGGCAAACAGCCGGCGGAAATCCCGAAGCGGCACCTGGCCTCCCCGCAAGTATTTTTCCCGCGCCTTCACCGGAAGGGGGCGGATCAGGGCCACGCTTTCCTCCGGGATGCCCAAGGCCCGATCACCAATGAGAATCTCCCGCAGCCCGCTGGGAGGACACTTCTTGTAAGTCAAACCCGCTCCTTCGGGGAGGCCCGTCGGCTCTTCCGGAGCGGACGCCGCCGGGAGCTCCTCTGCCGGGGGACCGGACGGCGATTCGGCCGGGTTTCCCGGGCGGCCGCCGGCGGCCTGGACCAGCTCCTGGAGGGCCGCCCCCACTTCCTCGGCCCGCCGGAGGGTGCGGTGCAGATCTGCCAGAAGGCGCTCCGCCTCGGAGAGGACAGGCCCCCCGCCCGCAGCAGACGCTTCGCCCGGAGGCAGCTCGGAAAGCGGCTGCTCCCCGGCGGCCGCAGGCCCGGGAGCTTCAGCGGCGAGAGGGGTTTGGTCCGGCTCCGTCCCGGGTCCGGGCTGGAGGGGCGGCCGCCGCTCCTGGTGACTCTTGATTTTTCCTTTCAAACTCTGAAAATGGGAAAACACCTTCCTGAAAACCCGCTCCTCCCGCTCGGGGTTGTAGTCGGTTTCCTCGTAGAGGTTGACCACGTCGGCCATGGCTTCCTTGAGGAAATCGATGGAATCGGGGGGGCTGTTGTCCCCCCGGGCCTTGACGTATTCCAGGACATTCCCCGCCATGGTGAGGATGGCCTTGAGCCCCTTGCGGTTGCGGAACCGATCTCCCAGGCAGGCGAAGGCCTCCTCGAGCGATTCGACCCGGCGCGCGTTGAGGCGCCAGTCCGGGGCGATGATTTCCGCCTTCACCCGCTGGACGGCTTCTTCGATCGTCAACTCCAAACAGACCTCCGGGTTGGAAGGGAAGGTCTCCGGCGCCTCGCCGGCGACAGGAAAGGTGCAAAACGGATGGCAAGCTTGTATAGTGGCGCAGGCGCATCCCGCAGGCCGGCCAATGCCGGATTTTCCACAAAGGAACGCCCATAAAGGATAACTTCTTTTTTGCCGCTGTAAACCTTAAAAAAAGGATCCCATGACCGATTCCTTCACTGCGGTCCTGACCTTCGTCTTCGGAGCGATGGTGGGCAGCTTCCTTAACGTGGTGATCCTCCGCCTGCCGGAGGAGGGCCGCTCTATTGTCTTCCCCGCCTCCCACTGCCCCCGGTGCGGCCATCCGATCCGGTGGTTCGACAACATTCCCATCCTGAGCTTCATCCTGCTCAGGCGCCGATGCCGCGACTGCGGGGAGCCGATCTCCTTCCAGTACCCCCTGGTGGAGCTGGCCATGGCC
This sequence comes from Deltaproteobacteria bacterium, assembly GCA_021788685.1. Taxonomy (GTDB): domain Bacteria; phylum Desulfobacterota; class Desulfobulbia; order Desulfobulbales; family UBA5123; genus JAJYKH01. The sequence goes on from JAJYKH010000022.1 coordinate 10,931, forward strand.
CTGCTCTCGCTCGCCCTCTTCCGGAAATTCGGCGCAGGCCTGGCCTACGCGATCTATTTCCCCTTTCTCGCCGCGTTGCTGGCGATCATCTTCATCGATCTCCGGCACCAGATCATCCCGGATGCCATCACTCTCCCCGGAATCGTGCTCGGGTTCCTGCTCGCCTTCGCCAATCCCCTGGTCAGCTGGCAGGAGGCGGGGCTGGGCCTCCTGCTGGGAGGCGGCAGCCTGTATGCGGTGGCGGCGGGGTATTACCTCTTCACCCGCCGGGAGGGCATGGGCGGCGGCGACATCAAGCTGCTCGCCATGATCGGCGCTTTTCTGGGCTGGCAGTCCCTGCCCTTCGTCATTTTCAGCAGCTCGCTTATCGGCACCATCGCGGGGATCGGGGCCATGATCAAACAGCGCAAGGGCGGGCAGACCGTCATCCCGTACGGTCCTTTTCTGGCACTCGGCGGCATGCTCTACCTGTTCTTTCGCGAGGAGATCATCTCTTATCTCAGTCAACTGTGGCATTTACAATGAGAAAGGTGTAAATTCCCTTTACAGAAAACGGCGGCTGTTCCCTCGGCCGGGCGCGGTCTTCTTGCTGGAAACGACGGAGGTCACGATTGGACAACGAAATTTCCCGAGTGCTGCTGGTTGACGATGATCCCCTCCTGCGGGAGGTCATCACCTCCCTGCTCGCCGCCCGGGGCTACCGGGTGGACACTGCGGGCAACGGGGTGGAAGCGCTCGACAAGATCAAGGGCCAGGTCTACGACCACATCATCACCGACCTCAGCATGCCGGTGATGGACGGCCTCACCCTTCTCAAGGAGCTCAAGCAGAAAGGGATCGAGGCGAGCGTCATCGTGATCTCCGCCCACACCGATATGGAGCACGTGGTCCAGGCCATGCAGCTGGGGGCCCGGGATTACGTGGCCAAGCCCTTCCAGTCGGAAGACGAGATCCTGCTCGCCTTGCAAAAAGTGGAGGAGCGGGCCCGGCTGGAGCGGGAGAACATCCGGCTGCGGCGGGAGGTGGAGCACCGGTACACCTTCTCCAACATCGTGGCCAAAAGCAGCAAGGTCACCTCCATTTTCGAAACCATCGCCAAGATCGCCGACTACAAGACCACCGTCCTCATCACCGGCGAATCGGGTACCGGCAAGGAGCTCATCGCCAAGGCCATCCACTACAACTCCAGCCGGCGGGACATGCCCCTGGTGGGGATCAATTGCGGCGGCATCCCCGAAACCCTCCTCGAAAGCGAGCTGTTCGGCTACGTCAAGGGGGCCTTCACCGACGCTTACCGGGGCAAAAAGGGGTTGTTCGAGGAGGCCAACGGCGGCACCCTATTCCTGGACGAGATCGGCGAGATGCCGCTCTCGCTCCAGGTCAAGCTGCTGCGCGCCCTCCAGGAAGAGGAAATCCGCCCCCTGGGCGACAACCGGGTTGTGAAGCTCGATGTGCGGATCGTCGCCGCCACCTCCAAGAACCTGCGGGATGAGGTGAAAAACGAACGGTTCCGGGAGGACCTCTTCTACCGGATCAACGTGCTCACCATCGAGATGCCCCCCCTGCGGGAGCGCAAGGAAGACATCCCTTTGCTGGTCAACCACTTCATCGAGAAGCTCAACCGCCGCCTGAACCTGGCGATCGAGAAGGTGGACAACGACTGCCTGGAGCGGCTCCTGGAATATTCCTGGCCGGGGAACGTCCGGGAGCTGGAGAACGCCATCGAGCGGGCCATGGTGCTTTCCGAGGGCAAAGTGCTCACCGCCGACAACCTGCCCCGGGAGCTGGTGCGGGTGAGCGGCAACCAGGGGGGCGACGCCTTCTACCTCACCGGCTGCTCCATCAAGCGCAATACCAAGATCCTCGAAAAGCAGCTCATCGGCATGGCCCTGGCCCAGACCGGCGGCAACAAGACCAAGGCCGCCGCCCTCCTGGAGCTGAGCCTCCCCGCCCTCCTTTATAAGATTAAAGAATACGGAGTGGACCAGTGACAGTGACGAGTGAGTGACCGGTGACAAGTGACAGGTGAAAAGCATTTCCACTTGTCACCTGTCACTTGTCACCGGTCACTGCCTTTAAAATTCCCGCCTTTTTCAGATGCACCTGGAGCACCGCGATGGCCGCCGGGGTGATTCCCGAAATGCGGGAGGCCTGGCCGAGGGAGCGGGGCCGCACCTTTTCGAGCTTTTCCACCACCTCATTGGACAGTCCCGCCAATTGCCGGTATTCGAGATCCTCCGGGAGCAGCACGGATTCGTAGCGCCGGAACCGGCCCACCTGCTCTTCCTGCCGTTTGATGTAGCCCTCGTATTTGACCGCCAGCTGGACCTCCCGGGCCACCTCGGGGGCGTCCGGCTCTCCGCCGGCAATGGCAATGGCCGGCAGGTCCTCGATGGCGAGCTCCGGCCGCCGCAGGAGATCGGCGAGAGTGGCCGGCTGCTTGAGGGGGGTGCTGCCCCGGGCGGCCAGGCGCCCGTTCACCTCCGGCCCCGGCCGGACAACAGACCGGGCCAAGCGGTCGCAGGCGGCGGCGATGGCCTCCCGCTTCCGGCAAAAGGAGGCGTAGGCGGCCCCGCTCACCAGCCCCAGCCAGTGGCCGAGCTCGGTCAGCCGGAGGTCGGCGTTGTCCTCCCGCAGGAGAAGCCGGTATTCCGCCCGGGAGGTGAAGAGGCGGTATGGCTCTTTGGTGCCGCGGGTGACCAGGTCGTCGACGAGCACCCCGATGTACGCCTGGGAGCGGTCGAGGATGAACGGCTCTTCGCCTCGCACCATGTGGACCGCGTTGATCCCGGCCATCAATCCCTGGGCCGCCGCTTCCTCGTATCCCGAGGTGCCATTGATCTGGCCCGCCAGGAACAGCCCCCGCACCAGTTTGGTTTCCAGGGTGGGCAGCAGCTCCAGGGGATCGACATAATCGTACTCGATAGCGTATCCCGGCCGGATCACCTTTACCTGCTCCAGCCCCGGGATGCTCCGCAGCATGGCGAGCTGGACGTCGGCGGGCAGGCTGGTGGGTACCCCGTTCGGGTAGACCTCCACGGTGTCGAGCCCTTCCGGCTCCAAGAAGATCTGGTGGCGCTCCTTGTCCGGAAAACGCATGACCTTGTCTTCGATGGAGGGGCAGTAGCGGGCCCCCACCCCCTTGATGATCCCCGCGTACAGAGGCGACCGGTCAGTGCCGGCCCGGATGATCTCGTGGGTGCGGCCGTTGGTGTAGGTGACGTGGCAGGGGACCTGCGGCAGCGGCGGTGCGCCGCTGCTGCCATAGGAGAAAAAAGGGACCGGGTCGTCGCCGTGCTGGACCGCGAGTCCGGCATAGTCGATGGTGCGCCCGTCCAAGCGGGGGGTTGTGCCGGTCTTCATCCGGCCCATGGCGAAGCCGAGGTCCCGAATGCTCGCGGCCAGGCTGCGCGAGGGGGCGTCCCCCAGGCGGCCGGCCGGAAACTGCTTGAGGCCGATGTGGATGAGCCCGTTCAGAAAGGTGCCGGTGGCGATCACCACCGCCCGCGCCCGGATGGTTTCCTCCAGGGAGGTGACCACCCCGGCGATGCCGCCGTTTTCCACCAGCAGCCGGGCGACCACCGTCTGTGTGATGTCGAGCCCGGGCTGGTTTTCCACCACCCCCTTCATCCGCAGGCGGTAGAGGAGCCGGTCCGCCTGGGCCCGGGAGGACCATACCGCCGGGCCCTTGCTGGTGTTGAGGCGTCGGAACTGGATGCCGGTGGCATCGATGTTCCTGGCCATCTCGCCACCCAGGGCATCGATCTCCTTCACCAGGTGGCCCTTGGCCAGCCCCCCGATGGCCGGGTTGCAGGACATGGCGCCGATGGAGTCGGCGTTGATGGTGGCGAGCAGGGTCCGGCAGCCCATGCGGGCCGAGGCGAGGGCCGCCTCGCAGCCTGCATGGCCGGCACCGATGACGATGAGGTCGTAATCCGTGTGCACGTGGTCAGCCTGAAATGGAGCGGTCAGCTGAAGGGGTGGTCCACCACTCTAATCGAACGGTCGCCTTCGCGGACCTGGCGTCCGGACGAACGCTCACGGATTCAAGCCTATTTCTTGCGGGGCCGCAGCCGGTTGAGGATGACCGTGACCGACTCGTCACCGGAGGTGATCCGCCGCTTGCTCACCCCGATCTCGAATTCCTTCCCGGCAAGCTGGAGAAAAGGCGGCAGACTCTTGCGCCGCACGTCATGGGCGAGGTAAATGGTCCCCTCGGGGGCCAGGAGCTTCGAAAACACCGTGAGAAGGGGCGCGAAAAAATCTTCCCGGAAAAGAATTTCCGCCCCGATGATGGTATCGAATGGCGGAAGGGCCGGGGGCCGCAGCCAGTCGATGAGCTCGAAGCGGACGCCGGTGAGGCCGCTCGCCGCCGCGCTCACCCGCTGGAAATCGAGGATGAGCGGCTCGAAATCGCTCAGGGTGACCTGGTAGCCGCTGGCGGCCGCCACCAGGCCCGGAGCCCCCAGGCCCGCCCCCAGCTCGAGGAGGGTCTGCCCCGGCGCGGCCGGGGTGGTGGCCATGAAGTCGGCCAGCACCAGGGCCGACTCCCAAATCTTCACCCAGAACGGGAAACTGGAGACGTCCTGGAAGGGGTCCTTGCCCCCAAGCAAGGCCTCCAGGTCGGTGACCTGCAGGAGCTCCAGCTCCTTGTCCCGCACCCGAAGCGGCTCGAAGCCCACCTTGTATTTCCGCCTGATCTCTTTGTAGATATCCGCCGCCCGTCCAGGCAGCTGTCGTGGCTCCATTGCATTCTCCTTTATTCCATCGGGAGCCACTATACGTGAGGGGCAGGAGCTTGTAAACAAGCAAAGGATTCGTGGAGGGAGGTTAAAAGCAAAGAGCCACCCGCTGGGGGTGGCTCTTTGGCGTGAAATGCGCTGGAAAAGCTTAGCAACCTTCGATGGCCTTCTTCTTCGCGCCACCCGCAGCGGCCTTCACGGTAACGGTGGAGCCGGCGGCCAGCTTGGAGGCATCCTTGCAGTCCATGGTGACGGTGGTGCCGCTGACGGACTTGACCGTGCAGGTGACATCAGCCGCGAAGCTCACGGCAACGGTAGCGGCGGCGAAAGAAAGGGCCAGGGCGAGGGTCATCAGTTTCTTGCTCATCTTTTTTCTCCTTGAATGAATGGGGTTATTGTGAAGAGCCCAAGTGAAGCAAGTAAGCGTATTCACAAAAACGATCAATGGCAATATATACGGCCTCTCCCCTTTGTCAATCAAAAAAGCACTAGTCATGCATGGGGGTTGCGCCCCCTTGCTAGAGCACCTTCTTGAGGTCCGCTTTGACTTGAGCTTCGTCGATAAGCCCCTGATAGGTCTTGACCATGTTGCCCTGGCGATCCACCAGGAAAGTCATGGGGATGCCGACCACCCCCCCGAAATCGTCGGCGACGCGGCCCGTCCCCATGCCCACG
>JAJYKH010000351.1 GCA_021788685.1 Deltaproteobacteria bacterium
GCCAACCGGCGGCTGGATGGCTGGAAGGGGGAGAGCAGCCTGGTGGTCTGGGAGGATGGGGAGGTGATGCTGTTCGTGCCCAAGGCCCAGACCTCCCAGTGGGAGCTGCAGCTCATGACGGTGAAGCCGGTGGGCAACATCCTGGAGGCGGAGGCCGCGTGCCGGCAGGCGCTCGACCGGGCCATGCTGCTTGCCATGCGCACCCTGGCGGCCATGGGGGCGCGGATGGTGACCACCATCGAGTACCCCAAGCGCTTCGGGGCGGGCGAGAACGGGCAGCGGCTGCTCTACGCCTTCCTGCCGCGGCTGCCGGAATCACCGGGTGCGTTCAGCGAGGCCCAGCTCCGGTTCATCAACGGCCACTACCCCGAGGACTTCGCCGCCGCCTGCCGGGCCAGGCTGCCTGAGGCCATGGCCGAAGCATAGGTTGGTCCCATGGGACCAATTGCACTTCAGGGGCTCAGCACCTTGCCCGCCCTGGCCAGGGTATCCAGAATGGCAAACATGTTGGACACCGTGCCCACCCGCAGCTTGTCGCCCAACCCGAAATGGTTGAGGCAGGTCCCGCAGGCTAGGACCTGGATGCCCTGGCCGGCCAGGTCCTGCAGGTTGGCGAGCACGGGCGAGCCCTCCACCGCCAGCTTGACGCCGGAATTGATCAGGACGATGTGGGAGATCTCTTTGGCGAAATAGGAGAGGGTATCGATGTACGAGGCCATCAGGACCGCCCCGAGCTCGTCGTCGCCCCGGCCGATGGTGGCGGCGGTGATGTAGACGACCATGCCCCTGGGCGCCGGGGCCTCGCAGACGAGCTCCGGGGCCGGGCCGGGCGCCTCCGCCTCGCCCCGGACGATCCGCAGATGATATTCCCCGCCCGCCGTCTCCACCTGCACGCCGTGGAGCTGGCTTTCCGCAAAACGCCGGACGTTGTCGCGGCTCGCCTCGTTGTCCACCACCACCAGGAGCCTTTCCCCCGGCCGCATGGCCCCAAGGGCGTCCATGGCCCGGAGCACGGGCTGTGGGCAGGCAAGCCCCCTGCAGTCAAGAACCTTTTCTTTTTCCATCGACGTCCAGACCGTGTTGAAAAGAGGGCCGTGCGGCCCCAATGGTTACCCCTCAAATGTGCTCCAGAACCGGGCCGGTGTCAAATGGCTAAAATTGATTTTTCCGAATACTCACATCGGCTTCATCCCACAGAAAAAAGCTCGGGCTGCGGCTGAAAAGTGATGCCCCCAGGAGGAAGTTGTGTCCCAGACAAGTTTTACCTACCGGGGATTGCGCCCGCTACGCCATCAAAGTCCTTGAGAAATCAGCCTTCGGCAGGTAGTGTTGTTGTTTACCCGAGCAAACCGAATAGCTTCAGGAGCCGATTCGCATGACCGGTTATTATGGCAAATGGGGCGGGGCCTTCATCCCCGAGGTGCTGCATGAGACCTTCCGGCAGTTCGGGGAGGCGTTCGCGGCGGCCAAGGCCGACCCCGCCTTCTGGCGGGAATACGAAGAGCTGATGGCCACCTACTCCTGCCGCCCCACGCCGCTCACCCGGGCCGACAACCTGAGCCGCCACTTCGGCGGCGCCCGGATCTACATCAAGCGCGAGGACCTGAATCACACCGGCGCCCACAAGGCGAACAACGTCATGGGGCAGGGGCTGCTCGTCAAGCGCATGGGGAAGACCCGGGTGATCGCCGAGACCGGCGCCGGCCAGCACGGGGTGGCCACCGCCACCATGGCCGCCAAGTTCGGCCTGCGCTGCACCATCTACATGGGCGAGGAAGACGTCATGCGGCAGCGGCCCAACGTCTTCTGGATGGAAAAGCTGGGCGCCACCGTGGTGCCGGTCACCGCCGGGTCCCGGACGCTCAAGGACGCCATCAACGAGGCCTTTCGCGACTGGGTGACCAACATGGACGACACCCACTACGTGATGGGCACCGTCTGCGGCCCCCATCCCTTCCCGGAGGTGGTGGCCTGGTTCCAGTCGATCATCGGCAGGGAGTCCCGCCAGCAGATCCTGAAAGAGCACGGGAAGCTGCCGGCCCGGGTCTATGCCTGCGTGGGCGGCGGCTCGAACGCCATGGGCATCTTCCAGGGCTTCCTCGACGCCCCCCAGGTGGAGCTGGTCGGGGTGGAGGCGGGAGGTCTGGGCATCGAGACCGGCAAGCACGCCGTGCGCCTCGCCGGGGGCGGCGCCTCGGAGGGGGTGGCCCAGGGCTACAAGACCATGTTCCTGCAGGACGCGGACGGCCAGATGCTCGACACCCACTCGGTGGCCGCCGGCCTGGACTACATCGGGGTGTCGCCCATCCTGGCCGACCTCTGGGAGAAGGGCCGCGTGCGCTTCGCCGCCGCCACCGACCGGGAGGTCATGGCGGCCCTTGCGCTCACCATGCGCCAGGAAGGCATCATTCCGGCCCTCGAATCGGCCCATGCCTTCGTCCAGGCCTTCAAGGAGGCGGGCGATCTCTCGCCGGACGACGCCATCATCATCAACCAGTCCGGCCGGGGCGACAAGGACATCTTCACCATCGCCCACGCCTTCGATGACCCCTCCTGGAAGGAGTTCATCCGCACGAAAGGGAAAGAGTATGGAGCTTGAGCAACGCATCCGCGAGGCCCGCGCCAGGAAAGACATCCTCCTGATGACCCACCTGGTGCTGGGGTATCCGTCCTTCGACAGCAACCGGGCGGTGATCGAGCAGATGGTAGGGGCCGGGGTCGACGTGATCGAGCTGCAGATCCCCTTCTCGGAGCCGATGGCCGACGGGCCGGTGATCCTCAAGGCCAATCAGGAGTCCCTCGCCAGGGGAACGCGGGTCCGGCAATGCCTCGATTTCGCGGCTGGGATCACCGCGGCCTACGGGATTCCCTTCCTGTTCATGACCTACTACAACATCCTCTTCAAATACGGCCTGGCCCCCTTCTTCGAAAAGGCCCGGGAGGCGGGAATCCAGGGCCTCATCGTCCCGGACCTCCCCCCGGAGGAGGGCGGCGGCTACTTTGACCTGGCCCGGAAGCAGGGGCTCGCCCCCATCCAGATCTTCGCCCCCACCAGCACCGAGGAGCGCATGCGCTTTCTCGCCGGGTACGGCGACGGGTTCGTCTACTGCGTGGCCCGCAAGGGGGTGACCGGCAAGCAATCCTCCTTCGACGCCGAATTCGACGCCTACCTCGCCCGCTGCCGGCGGGCCACCGCCCTGCCGCTCGCCGTGGGCTTCGGCATCAGCCGGCGGGAGGACGTGGCCCTTCTCACCGGCAAGGCGGACATCGCCGTCATCGGC
>JAJYKH010000352.1 GCA_021788685.1 Deltaproteobacteria bacterium
CAAGGCATAGAGGGGCTCGCCCCCCATGGCGGCGATGTCGCTCAGGTTGACCGCGGCCGCCTTCCGGCCGAGGAGGGCGGGCGGATGCCAGCTCCGGTCGAAATGCACCCCCTCCACCAGGGCGTCCGTGGTGACGAGCAGGTGCCGGCCAGCGGGCGGCGCGAGCACGGCGCAGTCGTCGCCGATGGCGCGGAGCAGCCCCGGTCCGCCCGCAGCGGCCCGCTCCCGGATCTGTTTGATGAGCTCCCGCTCGCTCAGCATCAGCAGAGGCGCTCCCGCCAATTGAGCCGGCCGCTCCCGAGCTCCTCGGGGTAGCGGCGGGGGAGGTAGTCGGCCAGGTAATGGCGGATCTCCCGGGAGCTGCCCATGGCCAGGATCTCCCGGACCAGGGCGGCGGTCTCCTCGCCGGTGCTGTTCCGGATCATCCGTTTGATGTACGGGATGGCCAGGGGATGCATGCTCAGCTCGTCGAGCCCGAGGCCGAGGAGCAGGGGGAGGCAGACGACGTCCCCGGCCATCTCGCCGCAGAGCTCCACCTCGATACCGGCCGCGTGCCCCGCCTCCACCACCTGCCGGATCATGCGCAGCACCGCCGGATGGAGGGGATCGTACATGTGGGCCACGTGCTCGTTCACCCGGTCGATGGCCAGGGTGTACTGGATCAGGTCGTTGGTGCCGATGCTGAAAAAATCCACCTCCCGCGCCAGCACGTCCGCCATGGCGACGGCGCTCGGCACCTCGATCATGATCCCGGTGCTGATCTCCCCTGCCACCGGCCGCCCCTCCCGCTTCAGCTCATGCAGCACCTCGGCGGTCGTCTCCTTGATCCGCTCCACCTCGCACACGGAGGAGATCATCGGGAACATGATCTTCAGCTTGCCGTAGACGCTCGCCCGGTAGATCGCCCGCAGCTGGGTGCGGAAGATATCCGGCCGGCGGAAGGAAAACCGGATGGCCCGGGAGCCGAGGGCCGGATTCAGCTCGCCCCCCCAGCCGACCGCGGAGGCGAACTTGTCGCCCCCGATGTCCAGGGTGCGGATGGTGACTGGGAAAGGGGCCACGCTGGCGAGCAGCTCCCGGTAGGCTGCAAACAGGGTTTCCTCGTCCGGCAGCTGCCGCCGGGCCACGTAATCGTATTCGGAGCGGAAGAGGCCGATGCCGCCCGCGCCGTATTCGAGGGCGGCGACGATCTCCTCGGCCATTTCGATGTTGGCGTGCACCCGCACCCGGAGGCCGTCGATGGTGACCGGCGGCAGGTGGGCGAAGCGGGCCACCTGCTCGGAATAGCTCTGCTCCTGCCGCTGCTGTTCCCGGTACAGCTCCAGCTGGTCCTCGGTGGGGTGGAGGTGGACCCGGCCGGTGCTGCCTTCGAGGACGACCAGATCGCCGGTCGCCACCTCCCGGGTGACGTTCTCCACCCCCACCACCGCCGGCATGCCCAGGGTGCGGGCCACGATGGTGGTGTGCGAGGTGGCGCCGCCCCGCTCGGTGAGGAAGCCGAGGATGCGGCTCGACTTCATCCGCAGGGTGTCGGCGGGGGAAAAGTCCCGGGCCAGGAGGATGACCGGCTCGCCGGCGCCGGCCAGGGGGTCCGCCCCGTTGCCCGCCAGCAGCCGCCAGACCCGCTCGCTCACCTGCTCCACATCGTGGAACCGCTCCCGGAAATAGGGGTCCGCGATCGCCGCGAAGATCTTCCGGACTTCCTCCACGGCCCGTTCCAATGCCCATTCGGCATTGATCTTTTCCCTGGCGATGATCTCGACGGTCCGCTGCCGGAGGGGCCGGTCCTTGAGGATCAGCACCTGGGTGTCGAGCACCGGGACGAAATCGGCGAGCTGGGCGGCGAACTGGCGGCGCGACTCCTCCAGCTCGGCGACCGCCCGGTCCACCGCCTGGAGGAACCGCGCCGTCTCTTTGTCTACCTGCGCGGGGTCGATCCGGCGGCGCCGGTAACGGCCATCCGCTCCCCCCACCCGCAGCACGGGGCCGATGACGATCCCGGGAGAAGCACCGGTTCCGTACAGGGTCCGCGGGAGCGGATGCTCGGGAGCGCCGGCGGGATGTCCTTTTCTGCTATTTTTCATGATCTCGCCAAAAGCCATCACCGAAACCAAGATGGCTCAGCACAAAAGTTCGATATACAAGGCGCGGTGGTGTCGCGAAAGCGGAGACGTACATCAGGTACGTCGAGCATTTCGCGGCCCGCCGCAACGCCGTAGATCGGACTTTTTGCGACGCCATTATTCTTCATCGAACTTGTTTTCCAAGAGCCTTTCGAGGGCGGCGATGGCCTCGGCCGCATCCTCGCCCTCGGCCCGGATGGTCACGGCCGTGCCCTGGGCGCAGGCGGTGGAGAGCACATCGAGAATGGACTTGCAGTCGGCTTCCGCCTCTTCCTCTTCACGGCGGAGGCGGATGTCCGCCGCAAACTGCGCCGCGACCCCCACGAGCCTCGCCGAGGCCCGGCCGTGCAGCCCCAGCTTGTTGGGAATCCTCACCTTCTTTTCGATAACCGCCATTCCTGCTCGTTCCGACCCCGGCCCGCCTCGTTCAAGAAAATTCCGGCGGCTGCCGAAGAGATCAGTAAGGGAAGAAAACCATGGTCACGATCTGCTGTTCCTGCAAACGGGAGAAAAAAAAGAGCGGCTGGGAGAAACCGGGCCCCGGCCGGGCCGGGAAGCTCTCCCACGGGTTCTGCCCCGAATGCCATGGGAAGATGCTCGCCCGGCTCGAAGAGCATTCCCGCCGCCGTGGCCTCCAGCCGTTCTTCTCCTGTTCCTTCTCCCTTCCTACTTGATCATCCGCAGCTGCCCTTTCCTGGCTTCGGTCTTCGGCTTGGGAGGCAGTCCCCCTACCGGCCCCGAGAAATCGAGCGCCTTCACGAACCGGGCCTCGCCCCCCATGGTGAAGACCTCCTTGCCGGTGAACTGCGGTTCCCGCAGGGTCCAGACGGTTTTCTGGGGAGGGAAGGTCAGGAGCTGCATCTCCACGTGCCACCACTCGTCCCGCTTGGTCTCGTCCCGGGTGATCCCGGTCACCAGCCCGTACACCAGCATGGGCGGCTTTTCGGCGGCGATCAGCACGAGATCGCCTTCCCGTGTGTTTTCCTTGAAGGTGAAGAGGGTCTTGAGCTCGTTGATCAGTTTTTCCATTTCCATTCCGGCGGGACAAATGGATCGGCGGGAGGACGGCTTCGTTCACTCCCGAACAATAAGGAATTGCCACAAAGCGGCCGGCAATGCAAGGAGGATGTGAGGCGGGGGATTTTCGCAG
>JAJYKH010000353.1 GCA_021788685.1 Deltaproteobacteria bacterium
CGGCCTCATCTCCCTCGGCGCGGGCGATCGCGAGCGTTCTGTACCCCTTGCGGGAGAAGTCCTCGACGGTCCGGTCGATCGTTGCCGCGGTTTCCTTCGCCATGGCCGCGCACAGCGACTCGACCACCGGCACGGCGCCTTTCACCACCCTGTATCTCCTTCCATCCGCCTCGACAACGGTCTCGGTCCGCTTGAGTGAAGGGTCGAAAGGCGTATAGGAGATCCTCCCGAAACCGCGGAGGTCGATTTCCATCCGCTCGGCATAGGCGATGACCGCAAGATCGATCAAGTCCATCCCCTCTTCCCGGGAGGCCAGCGCGGCCGCCGCCGCGACCTCGTCCTTCCCGTATCCCGGCAGCGGATAGCTGTCGACGACCGAAAGCCTGTTTTCCGTCAACGTTCCGGTCTTGTCGAGGCAAAGAATGTCGATCGAGGCGGCATCCTCGATCGAGTCCAGCCGGGTCACCAGGACCTTCTTCCTGGCGAGCTCCATGGCCCCTGCGGCTTGGACGATGGCCAGCACGGCCGGCAGGGCCACCGGCACCGCCCCCATGAGAAAAATCACCACGAAAGTCAAAACGGACAGGACGCCCGTTTTGGTCGAGAGCGCGTACGCGGCGACCAGGACCGCGGCCGCGAGGCCGAAAGACATCATGGCCTTGACGATGGCCATGATCACTTCTTCCTGGTGGGACACGGGCTTGGCCCTCTTGACCAGCTCGGCGGTCCTGCCGAAATAGGTGCGCGCTCCGGTATTGACGACGACGCATCGGGCCTCTCCTCCTCTCGCCACGCTCCCGGCGTAAATGACCGATAAAGGCGGGGCGGCGACCGGGAGGGATTCCCCGGTCAGGGCCGACTCATCCATGGAAAGCGATCCCTCCATCACCTTCGCGTCCGCCGGGACGATGTCGCCGATCCTTACGGAGAGGACATCTCCCGGCACCGCCAACCTTGAGTCTTTGCTCACCCACGTGCCATCGCGGAGCACCCTTGCCTTGATGGCCAGCTTCTTTTTGAGAAGCGCCACCGCCTTTTGCGAGCTGCGCGAATGCAGGTGGCCGATGACGGCGTTGAGGGTAAGGAGGGCGAAGATGATCGCTGATTCGAGACGGTGCCCCAGCAGGAAGGAGAGGACCATCGCCAGCTCCAGGAGCCATGGCATGGGTCCCCAATAGCGGCCGACGAATTCGAGGAAGGGGTTCTTCGCCTTTTCCGCTATCTCGTTGGGCCCGAAGGTCTCAAGACGGCGGCTGGCCTCCGACTCCGCGAGGCCGGCTGCCGACGTTGCAAGAAGGCCGAGCGTCCGCTCCAGGGAGAGAGGCTTGTATTCGCCGGTCCTCAAGGTCTTCGAGCTTGAAAGGGCCACACCCTTCAGGATCCTTCTTTTCTGACGATGATGACGGTGCAGCGGGCCAGCGAGGCAACGCTTCTCGACACCGACCCCAGGAGCATGCCTTGGAGCTTGGACCTGCCCTTGTGGCCGACGATGATCAGAGGGCAACCCATTTCCTCGGCAAAACGGACGATCGTTTCGGCCGGGTGCCCCACGGCGATTTCCGTCCTGATCCTGATTTTTTTGGCCTTGGCCTTTTCTTCGAGATCCTTCAAAAGCCCTTCGTACTGCTTGGTGGTCTCATCAAGGAGCTTGTCGGACGCGACCAGATACACGCCCTCCGGGGGCTGCACCACGGTCAGCACGAAGATATCGGAAGCCGGTTGGCACGAGCACGCCATATCGAGCGCAAAATCAAAGGCCTGGTATGATTCCACGGACGCATCGAAGCCGACGATCATTTTCCCGATCACCGCAACCTCCTTTCTCGAAATGATGGGCACCCTGGTCGGGCTGAATGAGAAAGCTCCTCGTCACTTTATCTTCGCCCAAGGATGAAGGGGAATGCAATCCAGGCAGCTCAGGAGCTTTTAAGGGCGGACAAAGATGAGAATTGCGGTTCAGGCGAGGTTGCCTATATTAAGAGGGTCAGGACTTAGGATGGACCCCAAGGTACGCCTGGGACACCCAAACCGACATGGCGATTGGCCCGGCTGCCCGGCCCGCCCTTGCCCCCTGGCCAGAGGTGTGCTATGGGAAGGAATCCGACAGCCCCCCCTCGTGCCCGCAAACGGCAGATCCATCAATCCTGCAGGCGGCCACGCTATCCGTTGGGAGATAGGCAGCCATGAACGACAAACCGGCAGACGCCGAGACGGATTCGGTCCCCGAGATCCTGAAGATGGAAATGATCATCAATCAGGCCCTGATCGACCTTCTGGTCGAAAAAGGCGTGGTGACCCACGAGGAGATCCAGGCCAAGATCCGGGAGATCAAGATCCGGAACGGCATCCTCCTCTCGAGCGAGGCCAGCGGGAAAGTCAGCTAGAAGCATCTTCCCCCTTGATTGCCGTTTTGCTCGGTCCGCCGCCGGCCTGCCGCCCTTCCCGCAATTGCACTTGAAAATCGTCGCGGGATTCAGTATGTATTGCCGCCAGACCTCCATGCGAGCATTCCCCCATTCCACCTTGGCGCCGACGGCAAAGGGCCGTTTCGCCCGGTGGTCATCTCCGAGGTGACTGCAACGCCTCCGACGTGGTATGTTGCTGGCCATCGCCAGAAGGCGAGCTTCCCCCCACCCTGTGATCGCCTGAGCGAACCCTTCCCCCTATGAGGCCCTGAACGGGGTCGAATATGCCTGACGAACGAGATGCCTTCGTCTTTCTGGATCGGGGCGGCAAGCGCTGGCCGCGGCTGCGCCTGTTCGCCCTCGCGGGCGGCGTGCTCCTCTTTGTGGCGCTGGTGCTGTTCGTCCAGTCCTTGCTGTCCCTGCCCAAGCTCGAGCAGCCCCGGTCCCTCCGGCAGCTCCAGGACCGGCTGAGGGTTCTGCAGGCCCAGGAGGCCGCCAAGCCGGGCGCTTCCCGGCCCATCTGGCTCAAGCCGGCCCCGAGGGCGGCCGGGCATGGCGCGGCGGTCTCCCAGCATGGGCCGGCCAAAGAGATCCGGTTGGGATTTTACGCCGGCTGGGACCCGGCCAGCCTCGTCTCTCTGAAGGAGCATGCCGGGGAGCTGACCCATGTCTCGCCCCGGTGGCTGACCGTGGTGGACGGCGAGGGAAACCTCAGGGTGAAGGCCGACGAGGACATGCGGAAGGTGGTCCGGGATGCCGGGCTCGTGCTCATGCCGCGGCTCGACAACCTGCAGGGCGACACCTGGGTGCCGGAGGCAGTGGAAGGGTTGCTGCAGGGGCCGCCTGCCCGCCGCGAGAGGTTC
>JAJYKH010000354.1 GCA_021788685.1 Deltaproteobacteria bacterium
GATCAGGACCGTTGATAAATCCCGTTTGGCTCAAAGGCTCGGCAGAATCGAGGAGAAGACGCAAGGAGAAGTTCTATCGCTTCTTGCGGAAATGTTTGCGCCGTGAGAGGGACTTGGCCCGGATCACCCCGACGACTCGGCAGATGGGGCGATCGATCGGCTACGCCCACGAGATGGGACGCAAACGGTGCCCGGCCTGCGGTTCAATTCGAGCGGGAGGTATCGGTCAGAAATGCGGCTCTCGATTCTTTCCCACCGCCGCCGCGATCTCCGCCTGCATGGCCCGGATCACGGCCAGGGGGTCGGCGGCGCGGGTGATCGGCCGGCCCACCACCACGTGATCGGCGCCATTGGCAATGGCGCGGCCGGCGGTCATGACGCGGGTCTGATCGTCCTGGCCGTTGTGGTCCGCCGGCCGGATGCCGGGGGTGACGATGAGGAAATCCTGGCCCAGGCCGGCGCGCAGGCGGGCCGCCTCGTGGCCGGAGGCGACCACGCCGTCGCAGCCCAGCTCAAGGGCCTGCCTGGCCCGCAGGTCCACCAGCTCCGCGATGGTGCCGGTCATCCCCTCGGCCCGCAGGTCCTCCTCGCCCGTGCTGGTGAGGACGGTGACCGCGAGCAGCTTGACGTCACCCTTGGCCTCCACCGCCGCCCGGATGATAGGCGGCTGGCCGTGGACGGTGGCGAGACAGACCCCCCGGCCGTTGAGCTGACGGACCGCGAGCTTCACCGTCTCGGGGATATCGAAGAGCTTGAGGTCGAGCATCACCTTGTGGCCGCGCTTCGCGATCCACTCCACGGTATCGAACCAGCCGGCCAGGAACAGCTGCAGCCCCACCTTGTAGAAGCCGATCGCCTCCTCGGTCCGCTCCACCCAGGCCTTCGCCAGCTCGGGGCGCTCCACGTCCAAGGCCAGGATGATGCGCTCCCGGAGGGGAATCGTCTCGCTCACGTCACTTTCCTCATTTGTCGACTCGTCAAAACCGCTCCACCGATGGTCTCGGTTGGTACGGTGTTGGTTCCTCTTTCGCCCCTCTCGATTCGGAGGTCTTTGCGGGAATTACTTCAGGTCCACACTGAGCCGGCCGCCCACGGCGTAGGAGCCCGTCTTGAGATTGTAGGCCATGCCCCGGCCGCTGACGGTCAGGTCCTTGCCCACCAGGCTTACCGGCGCGCTCGTCTGCACCATGGATGTCTTTTCCAGATATTGGAGAGTGTCGGTGCGCAGCTCGTAGCCGTTGCCCATGCGGACCAGCACCTCGTTCACGAGGGTGAGGACCAGAGCTTTGGAGTCATAAACTCCCTTGTCGCTCGTGATGTGAAAACGGCTCCCGTCCTTCTCCTCGTCCTGGGCCGTTTCCTTTCCTTTGCCGTTGTCCTTGCCCTGGCCGTGCAGCACGGCCACCACCTTTTCCAGATGCAGCTGGTCATCCCGCCCGCCCGCGGTTATCAGTCTGGCGGCCTTGATTTGCCATTCCGGCCGGCCGCCTCGGCTCTGGCTGAACCGGACCCCGGTCAGAGCGAACTGCCTGATGTCGGCCCCTTTGGCCGGGCCGGCCGCGAGCCCGTGGGGCGGGCTGAGAAAATCGGCGGCCGCAGGATACCAGAGGGGCGCCGCCAGGAGCAGGAAGAGCGGAATGAGCAAGGCAATGATTCGGGCACGCACCGGCTGAAGAATCCTTCTCAAGAGGTTACTTCAGAAAATTGCGCAGCAGCTCCAGGCGCAGGCCCCGGGCTTCGAGCAGGAGGTCGCACACCTCCCGCACCGCCCCCCGGCCGCCCCCGCGAGTGGCGACGAAATGGGCCGCCTCTTTCACCTCAGGCACCGCGTCGGCCACCGTGGCCGCCAGCCCCACCCGGGTCAGCAGGGGCAAGTCGAGCCAGTCGTCGCCCATGTAGGCGATCTCTTCCGGCTGCAGCCCGCCTCCGGCCAGGACTTTCTCGTAGGCGGCCAGCTTGTCCGCGAATCCCTGGAACAGGTGGGCGAGGCCCAGCTCTTCCACCCGCCGGCGCACCATCGCCGATTCGCGGGCGGTGATCACCCCCGCCTCGATGCCCGCCTTCTGCAGGAGCTTGAGGCCGAGGCCGTCCTGGATGTGGAAGGCCTTGATCTCCGTCCCTTCGCCAGTATAGACGATGGCCCCGTCGGTGAGGACGCCGTCCACGTCGAGCAGGAGCAGCTTGATTCGGCGGGCCCGTGCGAGGCTCTCTGCCGGAAAGCGGCTGCCCGCAGCGGCTGTCGGGGCACCAGTGGCCGTCACGCCGCCTCCCCCGCCAGGCCGGGCTGCACGAGCTGGTGGATCCGGACCAGGGTGGCGAGGACCGTCTCCACCCGGGCAAGCGGCATGGAATTGGGGCCGTCGCAAAGCGCCTTGTCCGGGTCGGGGTGGACCTCCATGAAGAGACCGTCGATCCCTGCGGCCACTGCAGCCCGGGCCAGGGGCGGAATGAATTCCCGCTGGCCGCCCGAGCTGCCGCCCGCCCCTCCCGGCAGCTGGACGGAGTGGGTGGCGTCGTAGACCACCGGGCACCCCAGCCCGCGCATGACCGGCAGCGAGCGCATGTCCACCACCAGATTGTTGTACCCGAGGGCGAAGCCCCGCTCGGTGAGGAGCAGCTGCCGGTTGCCGCCCGCCTTGAATTTCGCCACCGCGTGCGCCATGTCCCAGGGAGACAGGAACTGCCCCTTCTTGAGGTTGACCGGCTTGCCGGTGCGCGCCGCAGCCACCAGGAGGTCGGTCTGGCGGCAGAGAAAGGCCGGGATCTGGAGCACGTCGAGCACCGCTGCCGCCTCTTCGGCTTGGCCGGGCTCGTGGATGTCCGAGATCACCGGCACCCCGAGGTCCCCCCGGATGCGGCCCAGGATGCGCAGCCCTTCGGCCATGCCGGGCCCCCGGAAAGAGGAGAGCGAGGTGCGGTTGGCCTTGTCGTAGGAGGCCTTGAACACGAAGCCCAGACCAAGCCGGGCGGCGATCGCCTTGAGCTCGCCCGCCACCTCCCGGGCCAGGGCCTCGGATTCCAGCACGCAGGGACCGGCGATCAGCAGCAGTGGCTGCCCGGGGCCGACCTTGATATCGCGGATAGTGACAGGATCCACCTTGCACCTCGATGTTCCGGCATGGTTTCGCCCCGCAGTCACAGGCAAGGCGAGCTGAACTGTCAAGTGTTCCCTGCCTCGGGAAACAAGTCAAGCCAAGAGTCCATTGCTTATCCTAAATGGGAACAGATATCGAAAAGGCGAAGAGGGGGATGAAGCGAATCCGGCC
>JAJYKH010000355.1 GCA_021788685.1 Deltaproteobacteria bacterium
AGATGGTGGGTCTCTTCACTCCGCAACCCGATGGATAAGATGAAAGCCTAACCCCAAAAGAACGGCTTGACAGTTGTGGCTCATAGAAGGTTGGAGGTTGGAGGCTCTGGTCCTAAGGCCTTTGCCTCCAACCTCAAACCTCCAACCTCCAACCGGGGCCGCTAGGCCGGCGCCGGTTCTTCCTGGCGCCGCAACGCCAGGCCGCTTTCCAGGGTGCGCAGCCGCTCCACCTCGATGAAGATCTTCCCTTCGCGGAACACGGTCACGGTGCCGGTGGACTCGCTCACGGTCACCGCCACCGCCTTGGTGGTGGCGGTCATCCCGGCCGCCGAGGCATGCCGCGCCCCCAGGCCCCAGGGCAGCTTTTCCCCCGGCGAGGTCGGCTTCAGGTAGACCCCCGCCGCCTCGATGAGGCCGTTGCCCCGGATGATGAAGGCCCCGTCGATGGAGGCGAACTCCTTCACGGTCTCGGTGAGGCCGGGATCGAGGATGTTCCGTTCCTCCGGGTGATATCCCTTGAAGGGATTGAGCACCAGCGGGATGCTGTGGGCGAGGACGTCCTCGGTATCGCCGATCACGAAGATGGTGCCCACCGGCCTTCCTTCCCGCCCTTCCGAGCCTAGGGCCACCGCAATGTCGAGCACCCGTTCGAAGACCTCGGGCGAGATGTGCAGGCTGATCTCGTCCAGGGGGCCGGCGGCGAACATCTCGTATTCTTCCCCCACCTCCAGGAACACCAGGGTGTCCACCCTCTTTTTGCCGGAAATGCCGGTGAGGCAGATCAGCCGGTCGCCCCGGTGAAACAGCCGGCGGGAGAGGCCGAGCAGCACGGCGATCTTGACCTGTCCCATGCGGGAGAGGTTCATCTGCGGCACATGGATGACGTCCGGGGTGATCTCGTGGAGCTGCTCCGCCTGCTCGTGGTCGCGGGCGAGGAGGACAATCCGCCGTTCCCCGCCGGAGTCGATGTAGTCCTCGGCATCCTCCCGGCGGGGAAAGATGTCCGCATAGACCAGAACGGCCCGGGCCTCCACCTTGCGGGCCATGTCCAGCGCGAACCCCAGCAGCTCCTGCGTGATGTCCATAGATCACCGTTCCTGCCGAAAATGCGGGAGGGCTTCCCTGCGGCCTTCAGGCCTCGTCCTTGTTCCTGCTCCCTTGCCGCCAGGCCTGGATGGCCGCCTCCGCCCGCGAGCTCCACAGGTCCCATTCCGTTTCCAGTCGTCTCCGGGCCTGGGCTAAGGGCCCATGCTCGAAAGATGCCCCGTTCCGCCTGGAGGCGCTCATGGCCTGGACATAGAAGCGGAGGGCCTTGCGGGCACAGAGCTCCTGGTCGAAATGGGCGGCGGTCCCGCGGGCCGCCTCTTGGAGAATGGCGCGCTCCCGCCCCGGCCTGGCCGCCACCCAGGCGAGGGCGGCCCGGAACGGTTCCACCCTTTCCGCCGGCAGCAAGCGGCCGTTCTCCCCGTCCCGCACCACCTCCCGGGCCCCGGGGGCATCGAGGGCCACCACCGGCACCCCCGCGGCCATGGCCTCGGCCAGCACCATCCCCTGGGTCTCGCTTTTCGACGAAAAGGCGAAGACATCCATGGCCTGGTAGGCATTCGCCAGCCCCCGCCCCAGCAGGGTGCCGGTGAAGTGGAGCCGGCCGGCCACGCGGCAGCGGGCCAGGGCGGCGCGGACTTCCTCGGCCGCGGGGCCGCTGCCCACCACCAGCAACCGGGCCCGCTCGTTTCCCAGCAGGAAAGCAGCCGCGGCCTCGGCCAGAAAGCCGATGTTCTTTTCCGGGGCCAGCCGTCCCACATGACCGACCACGAAGGCATCGGCGGGAATCCCCGCGCGCCGCCGCAGGCGTCCGCCGTCGCCGGCCGCGAGCTGCGCGCGGTCGATGCCGGTGGGGATGACCGTCACCGGGGCTTTCACTCCCCGCTCCCGCAGCACGGCGGCCACGCTCTCGCTGGGGGCGACCACCCCCTCGCACCGGTTGGCGTACTCGGTCGCCAGGGCGATCAGGTACGGAGTCGTGGCGGCACATTCCGCGGGCAGGTAGTGGGTGTACTGCTCGTACATGGTGTGATGGGTGAAGATGAGCGGCAGGCCGCGGCTGGTGGCGTACCGCAGGGCGGCCCCCCCCAGCAGGAAGGGATGGTGGGTGTGGACGATGTCGGGCCGGAAGCGGTCCAGCCTGCCACCCAAACCGGGCACCGGGATCCGCACCGAGAAATCGCTGCCGTTGAAATTCCGGATGGCCGGCACCCGGAGCACGTCCCGCTCTCCCGGCGGCATGCCGGGGAAGGTGGGGGCCACGACCAGCACCCGGTGTCCGGCCCGGCGGAAAGCGCTGCTGAAGGTGGCCACCGAGCGGGCGACCCCCCCGACATGGGGCAGGTAGGTGTTGGTCATCATGAGGATGTGCATGTGAACCCCAGGCTGAAGGCTGAAGATCTGAAGACCGAAGGCTCAAAGCTCAAGGCTGATAGCTGACCGCTGAAAGTTGAAAGCTGATCGCTACCGCCTCCCCACGTCCACCATCGTCTTCCCGGGCTCCGGCCGGACCGGTTCGTGACCGGGGAGCTGCACGTCGATCACCGGGGCCTGGTGCCGCCAGCGGGGCCGCCAGCGCACCCGGGCCCCGCCGGGGCGGGGGGAGACGATCACCGTCAGCTCCCCGTGCGGGGTGAGGGTGGGGCCGAGCCGCAGCTCCTCCCCGGCGGCAAGCCAGGCGGCGGGAATTCCGGAAGCGAGCACCAGCCGTTCCCCTTCCTCCCGAACGAAGCAGTTGCGCAGCAGGAGCACCCATTCCGCCGCCGCCCAAACGTGCTGGCCGTCGCCCATGCAGCCGCCGCCGGTGCGGGGATGGATCGCCTCCGGCCACTGGCCGGTGGGGGAGGCGAGGGCGGCCACCGCCTCAAGCAACCCGGCAAAACGCGGGTCGCCCGCCCGCAGCAGCACCTGGGCGAGGTGCAGCGTGAGGTAGGCGTTGACGCCCGAGTGGATCATGTCCTGGAAGAAGCCGCCGTTCACCAGGCAATGGGCGAGGAGAAATTCCGCGGTGGCCAGGAGCCGCTGATCCCGCGGCTGCCACAATCGCAAGGGATACCCGGCGGCGAGCGACCCCACCGCGGCCGAGTCCATGCGGCGGTACGGCGACGAGGGGACCCCCTCCCGGATGCGCCGGGTGACGGAGCGTTGGAGGCTGCGGTCCACGGCCGCGAGCAGCATCTCGGCTTCATGCCGCCATCCGAGCACCCGCGCCGCCTCC
>JAJYKH010000356.1 GCA_021788685.1 Deltaproteobacteria bacterium
GGCGGATCTCCTGTCCCGGGCACTGGATTTCCACGGTTTCCTCGGGGTCATTCCGCCCGAGCGGTACGGGGGCCGGCAGGATGCGGACTGGCAGGCCCTGGGCGCCGAGCTCGTGGTGCTGGGCCAAGTGGAAAGGAGCCAGTACGGGGTGGTCCTCGACCTGCGGATGAACGACATCCAGGAAGGACGGCTGGTCCTCGCACGGCGCTACCGCTGCGCCCCCAGGGACCAAGGGGCCATGATCCGGAAGTTTTGCGACGAGGCCATCCTCAAGCTCACCGGCGTGCCGGGGATCAGCAGCACCAAAATCGCGTTCGTGTCCGACGCCAGCGGCCACAAGGAAATCTGGCTCGCCGACGTGCTCGGCGAGGAGATGCGCCAGGTGACCCACCACCGCTTCCTGGCGGTTTGCCCGCGGTTTTCCCCGGACGGCCGGATCCTCGCCTACACCTCCTATCACCGGGGCAACCCCGACCTCTACATGACCGACCTGTCCCAGACCAAGACCACCCGTGCCGTTTCCCGCCGACCCGGGCTCAACATGGCCCCGGCCTGGTCCCCGGACGGCAGAACCCTGGCCATCACCCTGAGCAGGGACGGCAACTCCGACCTGTACCTGATGACCCCCGGGGGGAAAATCATCGAGCAGCTCACCAAGAACGCGGGTCTCAACGTCTCCGCGTCCTGGTCGCCTGACGGCAGCCGGCTCGCCTTCGTGTCCGACCGGGCCGGCACCCCGCAGATCTACATCATGGACGTGAAGACCAAGGCCGTCAGCCGCCTCACCTTCCAGGGCAACTACAACACCTCCCCGAGCTGGTCCCCCCAAGGCGACTCGATCGTTTATTCGGGCAGACAGGGCGGCCAGTACCACCTGTTCACCATCAGCCCCCAGGGCGGGACCCCGGTCCAGATCACCCACGGCGGGGGCGACCACGAATCCCCGTGTTGGGCACCGGACGGACGCCAGATCGTTTTCGCCCGCAAGATCGGGGGAAGGCAGGAGATCTGCGCCATTTTCCGCAACGGCAGCGGCCTGCGGCCGCTCTTTCCCGGCAAGGGCAACCAGAGCTTCCCCCAATGGTCGCCCCGGCTGGAGTTGGCGACTGGTTTTTCGGTCCAGTGAATGATGGCGTCGCGTGCTGAGCCATCTTGGCTTGGGTGGCGGCTTTTTGCGACGCCATCAATGAATGGTTCGTAAAATCCACAGCGAGGTTCCTCCCATGAAAAAAGCGTACTCCCTTCTCTTTCTGCTCAGCCTCACCCCCTTTCTTTGGCAGTGCGCCTCCCAGCAGGACGTGCAGAGCATGGAGCTGCGGATGCGGACCCTGGATAACCGGCTGGTCGAGCTGAACCGGAACATCGACAACCTGGAGAACCGGACGGCCAGCATGGCGGCGATGAGCAACAACCTCGACCAGCTGCAGAGCGAGGTGCAGCGGCTCAAGGGCAAGATCGAGGAGAGCGCCCACTCCGACCAGGAAGACAGCCAGCGCATGCAGGCGTCCCAGCAGGAATCCGAGCAGCGCTACCAGGCGATGATCAAGGACATGCAGGACCGGCTCGCCCAGGTCACCCAGCAGAACGAGGACCTCAAGGGGCAGCTCGGCAACCAGATCGCCACCCTGCAAACCGGGGTCCATCAGCTCGACACCAGGCTGGGGCAGACCGCTTCGGATCTGGAGCAGATCCGGATGAAAAAAGCCAAGGAATCGGCCGACCGGGCCGCCAAGGCCAGCAAGATGGCCGAGGAGGCCCGGGAGCAGGCGGCCAAGGCCGACGAGCCGCGGGAAATTGCGCCGGACCATCCGCTGAAGCATAAGCCGAACAGCGGCAAGGAAGCCGTAGCGGCGAGCGACGACGAGCCCGCCGCCGATGCCGCCGGGCCATCGGAGGAGGGTGGCGGCAAATCGATGTACGACAAGGCCTATTCCCTGTTCAAGGCGGAGCGGTACAAAGAGGCGTACGGCGCCTTTTCCAGTTTCATCGAGAAGAACCCGCACAGCTCGCTCGTGCCCAGCGCCCGCTACTGGCGCGGCGAAAGCCTGTTCAATCGCAAGGAATACGAGCTGGCCATCCTGGAGTACCAGAAGGTGCTCGCGGAGTCCCCCAAGGATCCCAAGGCGCCGGCCGCCCTCCTCAAGCAGGGGATG
This sequence comes from Deltaproteobacteria bacterium, assembly GCA_021788685.1. Taxonomy (GTDB): domain Bacteria; phylum Desulfobacterota; class Desulfobulbia; order Desulfobulbales; family UBA5123; genus JAJYKH01. The sequence goes on from JAJYKH010000356.1 coordinate 2,154, forward strand.
GCCTTCGAGAAGATCAAGGACAAGGACACCGCCAAGATCATCTACCACAAGCTGCTCCAGGACTATTCCAAGAGCGAGCAGGCCAAGGCGGCGCAGGCCCGCCTGGACGCGTTGAAGTAGGCCAAGCGCCCCCGGGCACGTTTCGACGGCACCGGGAAACAACGCCTTCCGGCGGCCAATCGGCGCCCTACCAGAACAGCTGATCGAGCCCGGCCATGGGGATTCCCGCCTCCATCCAGCCCCTGAAGATACCCTTTTCGGTCCCCGTAGCCCCGGGGAAGGCGCTTCCCCGCTTCGCCTACTGCTTTCTCCTGTACGGCCACGAGGCGATCTGGCTGATCGACGCCGGGGTGGCCGGCGCCGAGGAGGCCATCTTCGGGGCCATCCGGCAGGCGGGGCGGAAACCGGAAGAGATCGAGCTGCTTCTCCTGACCCACTCCCATCCCGACCACATCGGGGCGGCCCGGGCGGTTCGGGAGGCGAGCGGCTGCCGGGTGGCGGCCCACGCCGCCGAGCGGGAGTGGATCGAGGACACTGGCCGCCAGGAACGGGAACGGCCGGTCCCCGGCTTCACCACCCTGGTGGGCGGTCCGGTAAAGGTGGACCGGCTGCTCGCGGAGGGCGACCGGCTGTCCCTGGCCCCCGGCCGCGACCTCCTGGTCCTCCACACCCCCGGCCACTCCCGGGGCTCCCTTTCCTTCTGGCTGCCCGGCGATCGGGTGCTGATCAGCGCCGACGCGGTGCCGCTCCCGGGCGATCTCCCCATCTACGACGATGTCGCGGCCTGCGTCCGGTCGCTCGACCGGCTGGAGGCCCTGGAGGCCGCCGTCCTGCTCTCCGCCTGGGACGAGCCGCGGACCGGCGGCGACATCCCGCGGCTCTTCGCCGAAGCGCGGCGCCACCTGGAGCGCATCCACCGGGCGGTGCTCGCAGCGGCGGGCGACAAACGGACCATGGACATGGAGGTCTGCCGTCAGGTGGTCGGCGCCCTCGGGCTGCCGGCCCTCGCCGCCAACCCGCTGGTGGCCCGCTCCTTCCAGTCCCACCTGCAGGCTGGCGGAAGCCTGTTTTCCTGATCCCGGGCGAAGGCAAAAAAAAGA
>JAJYKH010000357.1 GCA_021788685.1 Deltaproteobacteria bacterium
GGTGCCGGAGATGCGCGAAGGCGGCCTGCGAGGCGGTGATCGGGTACGGAGCAGGCCGATGACAATGGAGATGGGGTGCCCTGTGACCGCTTACGATTCGGTGCCGGTGATCGCTTACCAGCAGCCCGGCCGGACCCCCCAGCATTTGGCCAGCCTCTCCTCTCCCAGCCGCCACACCCGCAGGTGCAGGTCGGTCATCCGGCCGGGGTCGGCGAGCAGCTCTTTCTTTTCGGCCGGGGCGAGGGCCTGCGGCCCTTGCGCCACCGCCTTCTCTCCCAATGACGCCCGCCTGGCCAGAAGCTCGGGGCAAAGCCGGCGCGGGCCTCCCAACAGGGCCAGGTGAAGCCGGTAGGCGGCCGGATCGAGCACTGCCCGCCTGAACCCTCGTCCCCAGGTTGAGCTGGCAACCGAGGAGGCGGCCACGTTCTCCCGGTACAGCCGCTCGAGCTCCGCCAGCTCGGGGGGCGGCGCCACCTCCTCGGGAGTGAGGAACAGACCCAGACGGCGGGCCAGGAGTCCCAGGCTCGTCCGGCTGGTCAGGACGGAAAGCGGGACCGCCAGGAGAAGCGGGAAGAGGACCGGCCCCATCCACCAGAAAAAGAGCCGGTTATAGGAATAGAGGAGCGCGCCCCAGACGACGGCCAGCACCGTGCCGCCGAGGTGAAACCGGAAGGCGTCGGCCCAGGTGGTCCCGCCATCGCCGCGGTGCTGCCTCCCCCAGCCCGCCTCCCGCCCGAGCAGGGTGATGAGGACGAATTTGCTGTGGAACAGCATCCGGATGGGGGCAAGAAGGAAGGAGGTGAAAATCTCGGCCAAAATGCTCAGGGCCAAGCGCCCCGCCCCCCCGAAGAGGTGGCGGCGCCCTTTCAGCAGGATGAGCAGGTAGCTCAGGAGCTTCGGCAGGAAAAGCAGCACGCCCGTGGTGGCGAGCAGGCCCAGCGTCCAGCCCTTGTTCCAGGCCGGCCACGGGGGAAAGAAGGCTTTCCCGAATGGGAAATAGTCCGGGGTGACAAAGGATTGGCAGATCGCCTCAAGCGACGAGAGCACCAGGAAAAGAAACCACAGAAAGGCCGACACGTAGGCCATGGCGCCCTGGAGGAACAGGGCCCGATGGACCGGGGAAAAGCCCTCCGTGAACAGCAGCCGCAGATGCTGGAGATTCCCCTGGCACCATCGCCGGTCGCGCTTGAGCTCGGCGAGGAGGGTCGGCGGACTTTCCTCGTAGCTGCCGTCCAGGTCGAAGGCGAGCCAGACCCCCCATCCGGCCCGGCGCATCAGGGCGGCCTCCACGAAATCGTGGCTCAGGATGTCCCCGCCCAGGGGAGGACGCCCCGGAAGCCGGGCAAGGGCGCAGTGCTTCATGAAGGGCCGGACCCGGATGATGGCGTTGTGGCCCCAGAACTGGCCGTCACCGAGCTGCACGAAATGGAGTCCCGCCGCGAACATCGGCCCGTAGAGCCGATTGGCGAACTGCTGGACCCTGGCCAGATAGCTCTGCCGCCCCACCACCGCCGGTGCCGTCTGGAGAATGCCCACGTGGCGCTGGCGCTCCATGATGGCGACCATGCGCACCAGGGTGGGGCCGGCCATCACGCTGTCGGCGTCCATGACCACCATGTAGGTATAGAGCGCGCCGTAACGCCGGCAGAAATCGGCCACATTGCCGTTTTTGCGCTTCAGGTTCACCCGCCGCCGCCGGTAGAACAACCGGCCCTCGGCCCCGAGCTCGTTCCGGGTCCGCCCCCAGGCCGTTTCTTCGTCAACCCAGCGATCAGGGTCCCCGGTGTCGCTCAGGACATAGAAATCGAACCCTTCCAGGCACCCGGTGCGCTGCAAGGAAAGGTAGGTGGCCTTGACCCCGGCCATGACCCGGTCCATCTCCTCGTCGCGGACCGGGAAAAGGATGGCCGTGCGCACCCCGGGCCGGGGCCGGCCGGCGCATTGTCCGGGATCGCGGGTCACGGTCACCCGGTCGATGCGGCGCAGGAGGGTGAAGAAACCGAGGGCGGCGGTACAGAACCCGCCGGAGATCCAGATGAACAAGCCCAGGAAGACGATCAGGATCATGGCCTCCAGGAGGGTGGCGCCATGGTGCAGCAAGGCCGAGCTCACCGTGGTCACCGCGGTGGCGGTCGGCAAGGGGATGGCGGCCGCCAGCAGGAGCCGGCGCCGTCTTGCCACCTTGCCCCAGGGCTGATTGAGATACTCGCGGCCGGTCCCGGCGGGACCTTCCCGCCCCTTCCCGGTTTTCCGGGAACGCCAGGCAAAGGGATTCGCCCATCGCCAGGAACGGAACCGTTCCGGGGTCATGTGGGAACGCCGGAGGGGGGGACGCAGGCAGGCACCTCCGCGCCAGGAGCGGAGATCGAGCCGCTTCTGGAGCCGCCGCATGGCCTCGGCTCCGCCATCGCCGGCCGTGCTGGCGGGCAGCCCTTTCAGAATCGACAGCGCCGTTTCCAGGCGCTCCATCTCGGGAAGGGGCACCCGCCGCAGATAGGCCAGGAGCCGCCGCCCATCCGCATCGCGGGAAGGCGCGAGCTCCCGCGGCGAGCCCGGTCCCGCGGGCGGTTCCGGCTCAAGCTTTCTCAGGAGGAATTCCTTGGCCATAGCATCTCCGGCTTACGGCTGGTAGTCAGGACGGCCAAGATGGCTAAGCACAAAAGTTCGATATACAAGGCGCGGTGGTGTTGCGAAAGCGGAGACGTACATCAGGTACGTCGAGCATTTCGCGACCCGCCGCAACGCCGTAGATCGGACTTTTTGCGACGCCATCACGGCTGGTAGGCGTAGCTCCAGGTTTCGGTGAGCACGTCCGGCCCTTTTTTCAGAAAGGCACGCAATTCGATGGGCTGGCGGCTGGCCGGCAGACTGTTCCCCTGGGTGGCGGCAGCGGCAATGGCCACCTGGCATGCCAACCGCCAACCGCCGGTGATCGGGTTGGGGTAGACCTGCTCCCCCGCCAGGGTCCCGCCGGCGCCCACCGTGACCACCGCTTCCACCTCGGCGCTTTCCGGCAACCGCCGCAAGGCTTGGCCGTCCCAGTCCACCACGAAGAGCTTGTGCAGGCCGTCCATTCCCGCGGCGACCCGGGTCGCGGTCACGTACCCCGGCGGGGAACGGTCCGGGGTCGGGCTGAACCAGTGCATTCTATAATCATAGGGCACTGGGCGGACGGGAGGAATATGTTTGTCAGGCACCCAGTACGCGACAATGTTATCGCTCATCTCGGTGTCCGTGGGACTCTCGACCAAC
>JAJYKH010000358.1 GCA_021788685.1 Deltaproteobacteria bacterium
CGTGCCAGGAAAGGCGAGCGACGAGAGGGAGAAGAAGGCCAGGAAGGTGACGTAAATCGGCATGTATTTGCCCACCCCGGTCGCCTTGGCCAGCTCCCGGCTGTGAGTGCGCTCGTACATGAGGCCGACACAGATGAAGAGCGCCCCGGTGGTGATGCCGTGGTTGATCATCTGGAGAATGGCCCCTTCAATTCCTGCAGAGTTGAGGAGAAAAATGCCAAGGGTCACGAAGCCCATGTGCCCCACGGAGGAATAGGCGATCAGCTTTTTCATGTCCTGCTGGGCCAGGGCGGTGAAGCCGCCGTAGAGAATGCCGGCAACCGACAGGACCAGAATGTAGGGCATGAAGGTGAAGGTGGCCTGCGGGGTGATGGGCAGGCAGAACCGGAGGAAGCCGTAAGTTCCCATCTTGAGGAGCACGGAAGCCAGGATGACGGAGCCCGCGGTGGGCGCCTCGACGTGGGCGGCCGGCAGCCAGGTGTGAAACGGGAACATCGGCACCTTGATGGCAAAGGCCAGAAAGAAGGCCAGGAAAATCCAGATCTGGAAGCTCGGCGAAAAGCTCTGCCCCATGAGCACCGGAATGCTGAAGGTCCCGGTCTTGAGGAAGAGGGCGATGATGGCAACCAGAAGGAGCACCGACCCGGCCAGGGTGTAGAGGAAGAACTTCACGGAGGCATACACCTTGCGCGGCCCGCCCCAGATTGCGATCAGCAGGTACATGGGGATGAGCATCGCCTCCCAGAGGATATAGAAGAGGACGAAGTCGAGGGCGGTGAACACCCCGAGCATGGAGGCCTCCATGATGAGCAGGCACACCATGAAGGCGCGGACCCGGGTCTGGATGTACCGCCAGGAGGCGAGCACGCAGAGCGGCATGAGCAGGGTGGTGAGCAGCACCAGCAGCAGGCTGATGCCGTCGATTCCCAGGGTGTAGTTGATGTTGAGGGCCGGAATCCAGGCGTAGTGCTCTCCGAACTGGAAGAGAGAGGTAGAGGCGTCGAAGCCGGTATAGAGCGGCAGCGACACGGCAGCGACAACAAGGGTGGCCGCCAGCGTCCAGTAGCGGGCGAAGCTTTCGCTGGGAACCACCAGCGGCACGAGCGCCGCCGCCAGCGGAAAGAAGATCAGGAAGCTGAGGTAACTGAATCCTTGGTTGATGATCAGGAATTCCATTCTCTTTCCTCGGGGAGCGTTCGGTTACGACATCACGTAGATGACGAGGAGCACCGTGACGATGGAAACCGCGTAGAAAATGTTGTATTGCAGTTGACCGCTCTGCACCCGCCGTAACCTGCCGCCGGCCCCCCGCACTGTGCGGGCGATGCCGTCCACCACCCCATCGATGGCATGCCAGTCAAACCAGGACCAGAACCGCGCCGTGGTCATGAGCGACTGCAAGCCAACCGCCCGGTAGGCCTCGCTCACCGCATTGTCGGTGGCCTGGATGGGCCGGCTGGCCAGCCACAGGAAGCCCCGGCCGCCCATGCGATAGAACCAGTCGAGATCGATGCTGATCTTCGGCTCCGGCGCGAGCTTCTTGATGAGCAGGAAGAAGCCCAGGGCGGTGAAGAGCAGGATCTGCATCGATTCCGATACATGGTAGGCGGAATACGGCTTGTATTGGAACGCTTCCGCCGCATACGGCAGCTTGCTGTAGAGGTAAGGCGTGTAGCAGCCGATGAAGATGCAGAGGAACGCGGCCACCCCCATGGCCGCCATCATGTTCCAAGGCGGATCGGCGGCCTTCTCCCAGGTTTCCTTGCTGCAGTTGTTCTTACCGAACCAGATGAAGTAGGGGACCTTGAGGCCGGTGTGGAGGAAGGTACCGGCAGAAGCCAGGGTCAGGAGATAGCCAGCCCAGAGGATGTGGTCTTCGAAGGCCCCGGCAATCACCATCGATTTGCTGACAAAGCCGGAGAAGAACGGGAAGGCGGAGATGGACAGCCCTCCGATCAAGGTGAAGACGAAGGTCCAGGGCATCTTCTTGTAAAGTCCGCCCAGCTCGGTGAATTTGCTCTTGCCGGTCATGTAGAGCACCGAGCCGGTGCCCATGAACAGGAGGCCCTTGTAAAGAATGTGGGCGAAGGCATGAGCCACGGCGCCGTTGATAGCGAGCGGCGTCCCGATGCCCACGCCGGTTACCATGTAACCCACCTGGCTGATAATGTGATAGGCGAGCAGGCGGCGGGCGTCGTTTTCGAGCACCGCGTAGACGACGCCGTAGAGGGCCATGATCACCCCGAGCGGGATGAGGATGTGCATGCCGGCAAACGCCCTCGCCAGGGCATAGATCGCGGTCTTGGTGGTGAAGGCGCACATAAAGACCGCGCCGGTCACGGTGGCCTCCCCGTAGGCGTCGGGCAGCCAGGCATGGAAGGGCGGCACTGCGGCGTTCAGAATAAAGCCGATCATGATCAGGTAAGTGGGAAGCGTGGGCGTCTCCACCCCGATGGGCCCGAAGGTAAAGTTGCCAGTGGCCTGCCAGCGCAAAATGATACCCAAAAGCAGGATGACCCCACCGGCGCCGTGGACCAGGAGATAACGATAGCCGGCTTCCAGGGACTGCCTGCGGCCACGAAACCAGACCAGGAACACGGAGGCGAAGGCCATCAACTCCCAAAACACATAAAGCGTCAGGTAATCGCCGCAGAAGATCACCCCGAGAGACCCCGCCACATAACACCAAGCCGCAATATGCTGGAAGGGATCCTCCACATGCAGACCGTACAGGGTGCCGACGATGCACATCAGGGTCATGATGTAGCCGAACACCAGGCTCAGGGAATCGACCCGGCCAAAGGTCAGGTAGAAATCGGCCACATGGACCACGCCGTGGATGCCCCTCTGCATGGAAAGGACGTCTGCAAAGGCGAGAATCGGTACCAGCAACAGGTACGGCTTCCGCAGCACGCCCCGGAACAGGGGCAGGAGCGCGGCACCGCCGAGGAGAATGAGGGCCGGATGGACCCAGAGATTAGCGGTCATAGTAATCCTCGCGGGTCATGATTCCCAGATGGCCGTACCATTTGGAAAGGATGATGATCAGCACGCAGGCAATGAAACCGAAGGCCGACCAGAAGCCAGGGAGATGCTCAATCGCCGTTTCGGCGTGCTCCTTGCTCACAAACAGCAGGTCGATCACGACCGTCAGGGCGAGGGCCGTGTAGCAGAGGCCTTTCACCAACCCCATCCGCTCGCGCAGGAAGTCAATCAATCGTACGATCATCCCGTCACCATTTTCACGA
>JAJYKH010000359.1 GCA_021788685.1 Deltaproteobacteria bacterium
CGATCTGTCCTCCGGGGCTTTGGTAAATGGAGAAGGGCGGCAGCACGGTCATTTCCTCGCCGCCTCCTTTCCGCGCCTCCACCAGGACCAGGCGGCCGGTGTCGCCGGGGTGGCTGTAGACGACCTGCAGCCGTTTGGGCTCCAGGCCCTGGCTCTTGAGGGCGGCGATCAGGGGAGCCAGGCGGGTGGCGGGGTAGACCAGGGCGGCCCGGCCGCCGGTCTTGAGGGCGCGGCGCATGGCACCGATCACCGCCGGGAGATCGGCGGTCAGCTCGTGGCGGGCGGCGGCCGCTTCGGGCAGGGGATTGCGGCGGCCGGTCCCGGCCGGACGGTACGGAGGATTGCTGATCGCCCAATCGAAGCCGCCGGTGGGCAGGATGGCGGCGAGGTCGCCCACATCGCCCTCAATGACCTGCCAGGCTGCATCGAGCCCGTTGACGGCAAAGTTCTCCCGGGCCAGCGCGGCCAGGCGGGGCTGGATCTCCACCGCCACCCCGCCGAGCCCCGGATGCCGGTAGGAGAGAATGAGGGGCAGAATGCCGCAGCCGGTGCCCAGATCGAGCAGCCGCTCGCCTTGTTTCGGGGCGATGAAATGGGCGAGAAGCACGGCATCCATCGAGAAGCGGTACCCCTGCCGGGGCTGGAGCACCCAGAGCCCGCCGGCGAAAAGGGAGTCGCGGGTGAATTCGTCAGCGGCCGAAGAATCCGGGCACATATGGCTTATCGCCGCGTCAGGTTGGAGGTTTGAGGTTGGAGGCAACGGCAAAGACCTTGAAGGCCTTTGCCTCAAGCGAAGCGCTCCTCCAACCTTGAGCGCAGCGGTCCTCCAACCGCGAAGCGCTCCTCAAACCGCCTTCAGCCCACCCTCTCATCCAGCTTGCTCATCACCAGGCCGGTGAGGATCTTGGGGTAGAAGAAGGTGGACTTGTGGGGCATGACCAGGTTGGCGTCGGCCACCTGTTTGACCTGCCCGATCCGGGTGGGGTTCATGAGGAAGATGACGGGCGTCTGTCCTTCCCGGCCGGCCGCCTCCTTCACCGCCGCGTCCATGGCCTCGTCGGGATCGCTGTAGTAATCGACCAGATGCTCCTGCTCGCAGCGGCCGTGGCCGAGCCCCAGGAGCCGATCGAGGATCAGGTCGGAGAGGACCACCACGTCGAGATCGAGCAGGGGCGAATTGCCCCCGAATTCCGCCGCCATGACCCCTTCCTTCAGGGTGAGCAGAAAGCAGCGGTCCTCCCCCGGGTGATAGAGGCCGAAGACCGTGCCCCGCCGCTCCTCCATGCGGGAAAGGGCCTCGGCCGCCAGGACTTCCCGGGAGGCCCCGGTCACCTCCTCGACCGCGAAGTGCTTCCCCAGCCCGCCGGCCAGGTCCGCCGCGGACCGGCCGCCGGGCAGCCGCACCAGCCGGTGGGTGGGCAGCACCGAGAGCCCCGGATCGTCCATGCCGCAGAGGTACATCATCGTGTGGTCGAAAGGGCTTCCCGCCGGCAAGGGGCCGCACTGCTCCCGCATCCGCTCCCGGAGCTGAAGGGCGGTGGTGTAGCGGTGGTGGCCATCGGCGATGTAGAGGGATTTGCCGGCAAAGAGCGCGTGCACGTCGGCGAGGGCGTCCGGATCGGTGACCGCCCACAGCCGGTGTCCCGTTCCGTTGTCGTCCACCACCGTGGAGAGCGGCTCGGCCGGGCAGCTCCGCTCCAGCCGGGTCATGACGGCGTTCTCTTCGTCGGGGTAGAGGGCGAAGATCTGGCTGAACTGGGTGCGGCAGGCATCGAGCAGCCGCAGCCGGTCGGTGATCACGCCCCGAAAGGTCTTCTCGTGGGGCTTGACAACGCCCTCGTGGAATTCGGCGAGGCGCGCCAGCGCCACCAGCCCCTTGCGGGTCAGGCGCCGGCCGGAGGGCAGGCTGTAGTCCACGTGATAAAGGTAGACGGCCGGCAGGGGGTCCCGGACGAGGACCTGCCTCAGCTCCCATTCCTCCAGCCGCTGGCGGGCCTGCTCGTACCGGTCGGCGCCCAGCTCCTCGGCCCCCACGCTCTTGCTCAAATCGAGCCGGATCATGTTGTAGGGGCTCCTGGCCGCGAAGGCGGCCTGGGCCTTGTCGTCGATGATGTCGTAGGGCGGCGTGACCACCTCTTCCAGGCGGCTGACCTTGGCCGGATTGTAGCGGAGGCCGCGGAACGGCACGATAAAAGCCATCGGAATATCCTTTTCTCTCGCAGGCGCTGGGAGCTCCCGCCAGCCGGGCGCCGCCGGCGGGCGATCCCTATTTTTTTGACTGTTCTTTCAGGACGGCATGGGGTAAAAATAACCGGCATTCTATTCTAAAATGGCCGGTTTTCAAGAAGACTTTACGCCAAATCCTCACATGAGGCCCGGATCATGTTCCATATCTTCGTCACCACCCATTTCTCGGCGGGCCACCACCTGCGGAGCTACCCCGGCAACTGCGAGAGGCCCCATGGCCACAACTGGAAGGTGGAAGTGAAGATGGAAGCCGATTCGCTCGATGAGCTGGGGATGGGGATCGACTTCCGGAAGGTGAAGAAGGCGGTGGGCGCGGTCATGGACGAGCTCGATCACCGCAACCTGAACGAGCACCCGGCGTTCCTCGAGAAGAACCCTTCCTCGGAAAACATCGCCGTCTATATCTTCGATTCCCTCGGCAAAGAGCTGACCACCGATCGCTGCCGGCCGCACAGCGTGACCGTGTACGAAACGGAGAGCTCGGGAGTGACCTATTTTGGAGCTTGAGCCCAGGCTGACCATCTCGGAGCTGTTCTACAGCATCCAGGGGGAAACCTCCTACGCCGGCTATCCCTGCGCCTTTATCCGCCTGGCCGGCTGCAACCTGCGCTGCAGCTATTGCGACGCCCGTTACACCTACGAGGAGGAGGGCCGGGAAATGCCCCTCTCCGAGGTCCTCGCCTTTGCGGCCTCATTCCCCGTGGCCCTCGTCGGGGTCACCGGCGGCGAGCCGCTGCTGCAGGAAAACATCTATTCCCTGCTCAAAGTGCTGGTCACCGCCGGCCGCACCGTGCTCCTGGAGACCAACGGCAGCCTGCCCGTATCGAAGGTGCCGGGCGAGGTGGTCAAGATCCTCGATCTCAAATGCCCGGACAGCGGCATGCACGAGCAGATGGATTTCCGCAACCTCCACTTCCTCTCGCCCAAGGACGAGGTGAAGTTCGTGCTCTCCTCCCGCGCCGATTACGAGTGGGCC
>JAJYKH010000360.1 GCA_021788685.1 Deltaproteobacteria bacterium
ATCGGCAACAATGCGGGCATCACCAACTGGGACTCCGAGCGGGCGAAGGCGGTGGTGTCGGGCAATTCCCGCCGCTTCAGCGTCACCTACCTCGACTGGATGACCACTTACAGCATGCTCGGCATGGCCAAGATCGCGGGCGAGCAGGGGGAGTGGGCCGCCAAAACCGCCCTCCTCATCTTAAATGGGGCGAAACCGCGCGACATTCCGGTGGTGGCCAACCGCCGATGGCTCCTGTATGTGAATCCTCCCCTCTTGAGGAAGGCGGGATTCGAGCTGCCTCGCGACATTACGCGCCGGGCCAAACAGGTCGCTCCGTGAAAATCCGGCTGCCCCAAGGCATTTCGCTCTCGGTGCTGCTCTCCGTGTTCGGAATCGCTTTCACCCTGGTGCTGACCGGCATCGCCTTCCGGGAAGCCATCGATTACGAAAAGGAGCGATTCCATACCGATGCGGAAACCATCTACGACAGCCTGAACGAGCGGATCAGCGCCCTAGGCGAGGTCGCTACCAGCCTTTCCACCCTGGTCAGCTCCACCCCCCGGGTGGATGCCGATCAGTTCCGCATCTTTGCCGAGACCATCAAGGCCCGCCATCCTTACCTGGCCTGCACCGCCTACCTGCCCCAGATCACCGCCGCTGAGAGGGAGTCGTTCGAGAGGGAACGGCGGGACCGCGGCTTCATCACCTTCGAGATCAAGAATCGCGGCCTTGGGCAGAGGTTCCACCGTGCCCCGGTAAAGGAGCGGTACTTCCCCATAGCTTATTTCGAGCCCTTCGAGCCGGATACCGCCGCCTTGATCGGGCTGGATGTGCTCGGCGAGCGGGAATACGGCCAGGCTGCCCGGCGGGCGATCGTCACCGGCAAGATTTCCCTTGCACCGGATGACAGCCGGGACGCGCCTCGCACCGGGAACTTCCTGTTTGCCCCGATCTACGCGGGCAAAATCGAGCCGACCAGCTCCCGCGGGCGGGAAACCACGATCAACGGGTTGATCGCGATCGGGCTCCGCCCGCAGCTGATGCTGAAGGACGCCATCAGGGCCGCCTCCACATCGGCCCGGTGGCGCATCCTTGACCATCAGGGCCGGGAGCTGGTGGCCGCCACTTACTCCAGCCTTCCCCATGATCCGGAAGGGTTCGTGCCGTTCACCCTCACCAAACGCTACATCAAGGACTTCTACGGCAACTCCTACGAGTTGGTGATCAGCCGGCCGCTCCCATGGCTGGACATGGATTACACCACAATTTTCCTGGTAGCGATGGCCGGCTCGGTCATCACCCTGCTCCTGGCCCTTGCCGGCCGGCAGATCTCGATTCGGAGGCGGGATTTGGAGGTGAGAAACCGGGAGATCGAGAAACAGGTGGCGGAGAAAACCGCCGCCCTCCGCGAAAGCAACAAGCTGCTGCGCCTGGAGATGGAAGAGCGGCAGCGGGTGGCGGCCGAGCTGCGCAATGTCCAGAAGATGGAGGCCATCGGACGGCTGGCCGGCGGCATTGCCCACGATTTTAACAATCTCCTTGCGGCGATCATGGGCTACACGGAGCTGGCTGCCATGGAATTGCCTAGCGACAGCAGCGCCCAGGCCGATCTCGACCAGGTTCTGAAAGCGTCGCGCCGGGCCAAAAAGGTGGTGCAGCAAATTCTCCAGTTCAGCCGGCAAGGGCCGGCCGAGCGCACCCCCCTGCAGCTGGCGCCGGTGACCGAAGAAGCGCTGTTGCTCCTGCGCGCCTCGTTTCCGGCCGGAATCGAGATCGAAACCGATTTCTCGCCGGGGTGCGCGCCCGTGCTCGCCGACTCGACCCAGATCCAGCAGGTGCTGATCAACCTGGGCGCCAATGCGGCCCATGCCATGCAAGAAAAAGGCGGAAAGCTGCGGATCACCCTGGGGATGGTGCAAGACGGGTATGTCCGCCTGTCGGTTTCCGATTCCGGCTGCGGCATGGACCCCGAAGTGCGCGACCACCTGTTCGAGCCCTATTTCACCACCAAGAAAATCGGAGAGGGCTCCGGGATGGGTTTGGCCGTGGTGCACGGCATCGTGGAATCCCACCACGGCTTCATCGAAGTGGAAAGCGTGCCCGGCCGCGGCAGCGCCTTTCACATCTATTTTCCCTCCACCACGGCGAGGCCCTCGGACGAGGAGCACCGAGGAGCGGCTTCCATCCCCTCCGGCAGCGAAACGATCCTCTTGGTTGACGATGAGCCGGGGGTCCTTGCCACCTTGGAGAGAATGCTCACCAGCCTGGGGTATCAGGTGACCGCCGCAATAAGCAGCACCACGGCCCTCGAAATTTTCCGGTCCGGAAACACAGACTTCCACCTGGTCGTCACCGACCAGGCCATGCCCCAGCTGGCCGGAACCGACCTGGCGCATCAGCTTCGGGAGCTGCGCCCGGAAATCCCGGTCATTCTCTGCACCGGCTACTCGACCGCGATTCACGAAGGAAATTTCCGGAACTTCGGCATCCAGGCCCTGATCATGAAGCCGTGCACCCGCGAGGAGCTGGGCCGCATCGTCCGGCAGGTGCTGGACCGCTCCGCCACGGATACCACCCCGTCCGCCCCTGGCCGGGGGCCTCGCAACTGAAACCTCGGTCGGCGATGGGCAAGGAGCCACCGGAACCGGACATCATCAGCCCGCATGGCGGCTACCGCGACCTGCAGGCCTACCGGAACGCGGAAATCGTCTACGACGCCACGGCCGCCTTCTGCGAACGCTTCATCCATCCCCCATCCCCGCCCCCGCACCCGCGACCAGATGGTGCAGGCCGCCCGGAGCGGCAAACAGAACATCGCCGAAGGGAGCATGGCCTCGGGAACCTCGAAGAAGACCGAGCTGAAGCTCATCGGCGTGGCCCGGGCGAGCTTGGAGGAGCTGCTCCTGGACTATGAGGATTTCCTGCGGCAGAAAGGATTGCGCCTCTGGGCCGAGGACTGCTCCCAGGCCCAAGCCATCCGGAAGCTCGCCTACCTGGAGAATAGGTCCTATACGACCTATAGGACCTATGTGGAGGCTTCGCTCCGGAAGTGGCCGCCAACACCATCGTCTGCCTGATCCACCAGGCCAATTACCTGCTCGACCGGCTCCTGCGGCAGCTCGAAGCGGCTTTCACCGAGGAAGGCGGCTTCACGGAAAGGCTGTACCAGGCGCGGCAAGCGGCCAGGAAAAACCTGGGGCAAAAGCCCTAGTTTTTTATAGGTCCTATAGG
>JAJYKH010000361.1 GCA_021788685.1 Deltaproteobacteria bacterium
GTGGGCGCCTGCCGGCAGTGCGCGGTGAAGGTCTTCAAGGACGAGAACGACACCAAAGGCAAGATCGTCATGTCCTGCATGGTCCCGGCGGCGGAGGGCACCCGGCTTTCCATCGACGATCCCGAGGCGAAGGAATTCCGCGCCAAGGTGATCGAGTGGCTCATGGTGAACCACCCCCACGACTGCCCGATCTGCGACGAGGGCGGGGAATGCCACCTCCAGGACATGACCGTGATGACCGGCCACGTTTACCGCCGGTACCGCTTCACCAAGCGCACCTACCGCAATCAATACCTGGGTCCCTTCGTGAACCACGAGATGAACCGCTGCATCCAGTGCTTCCGCTGCGTGCGCTTCTACCGCGACTATGCGGGCGGCGGGGACCTCGACTTCTTCGGCACCCACGACCACCTCTACTTCGGCCGGTTCGAAGACGGCATCCTCGAAAGCGAATTCAGCGGCAACCTGGTGGAAATCTGCCCCACCGGCGTGTTCACCGACAAGACCCTCAAAAAGCATTACACCCGCAAGTGGGACCTGCAAACCGCGCCTTCGGTCTGCGTCCACTGCGGCCTGGGCTGCAACACCATTCCCGGGGAACGGTACGGGACCCTGCGGCGGATTCGCAACCGTTACCACCACGCGATCAACGGCTACTTCCTCTGCGATCGCGGCCGGTTCGGCTACGAATTCGTGAACGGCAGCCAGCGGCTCCGCAGGCCCCTGCTCCGCCAGGGCGGGGTCCTCGCGCCGGCGGACCGGGAGGCCGTGCGCGGCCGGCTGGCCGGGATCTTCGCCGCGGGCGGCCCGGTCATCGGCATCGGCTCGCCGCGGGCCTCCCTGGAGGCCAACTTCGCCTTGCGGGCCCTGGTCGGCCCGGACCATTTTTACGCCGGCATCCCCGAAAACGAGCACCGGCTGCTCACGACCATCCTGTCCATCCTGGGGCAGGTCTCCTGCCGGCTGCCCACCTTGGCCGAAACCGCCAAGGCGGACGCGGTCCTGGTCCTGGGCGAGGATGTGACCAACACCGCCCCCCTGCTCGACCTGGCCCTCCGCCAGGCGGTGCGGGAGCAGCCCAAAGAGGAGGCGCTCAAGCTGAAGATCCCCCTCTGGAACGATGCCCCGGTGCGGGAGGTCATCCAGGACGAACGGGGTCCCCTCTTCATCGCCTCCTGTGCCGGCACCAAGCTGGACGGGCTGGCCGCCGCCACGTACCGGGCCGCCCCGGACGACATCGCCCGTCTCGGCTTCCTGGTCGCCCGGGAGATCGATCCCCAGGTCCCGGGCCTGCCCCTGACGGCCGGCCGGACACAGGCGTCCCTGCCCCTGGCCCAACGGATCGCCCGCGCCCTGCGGGAAGCCAAGCGGCCCCTGATCGTCGCCGGAACCGGCGCTGGCAGCCTGCCAGTCCTCCGGGCCGCGGCCAATGTCGCCATGGCCCTGGCCACAACCCATCCGGAAACGGGGCTGCTCCTAACCGTGCCGGAACCGAACAGCCTGGGGCTGGCCCTCCTGGGGGGAAGCAGCCTGGAAGCGGCCCTGCTCGCCGCCGAGGAGGGCAAGGCGTCCACGGTGGTCATCCTGGAAAACGACCTCTACCGGCGGGCGGAATCCCCGCGGATCGACCGGCTCCTTTCCGCCTGCAGCCACGCGATCGTGCTCGACCACGGCCGGACCCGGACCACGGAGCAGGCGGAGGTGGTGCTGCCCGCGGCCACCTTCGCCGAAGCGGACGGCACGTTCGTCAACAACGAGACCCGGGCCCAGCGGTTCTTCAAGGTCCTTGCCCCGGACGGCGAGGTCCGGGAAGGATGGCGCTGGCTGGCGGAGCTGCTCGCCCTGGCGGGCCGGCCGCAGGAGTGGCAGACCATCGACCAGGTGATCGCCGCCCTGACTGGGGAGCTGCCCCTGTTCCAGCCCGTGGCCGAGGCCGCCCCGGACGCCGGTTTCCGCCTCCGGGGCATGCCCGTCCCCCGGCAGCCTTCCCGTTACAGCGGCCGGACCGCGATCCATGTCGACCGCTCCGTGCACGAGCCCCGGCCGCCGGCCGATCCCGATTCGCCCCTTTCCTTTTCCATGGAAGGCTATCCGGAGATCCCGCCCGCCGCCCTGGTCCCCCGCTTCTGGGCCCCCGGGTGGAATTCGGTCCAGGCGCTCCCCAAATACCAACAGGAGGTGAACGGTCCCCTGCTGGGCGGCGACCCCGGCCGGCGCCTGCTCACCGGGACCCCGGCCGGCCGGCGGGATTATTTCCGGGAGGCGCCGAGCCCCTTCCGCCTCGCCCCGGAGACCTGGCTCTTCGTCGCCCTGTACCACATCTTCGGCTCCGAGGAGCTGAGCGCACTTTCCCCGGGCATCGCGGAGCTCACGCCCGCCCCGTACCTGGCCCTCCATCCCGCCGATGCCCAATCGCTCGGGGTGGACGAGGGCGAGGAGGTGGAAGCGGTGCTGGCCGCGGCCACCCCCCGGCTGCCGGTCAAGATCAAAGAGGAGCTGCCGTCCGGGCTGGCCGGCCTGCCCGTGGGGTTGCCCGGGCTGGAAGGATTCATCCTCCCCGCCCGGGGAACGATCCGGAGGCCCCGCCATGAGTGAGACCGGTTCCCGCCTGGTGGTCGTCTTCGTCACCTTCGCGGTCGTCATGCTGACCGCGGGCGGACTGGTGTGGCTGGAGCGGCGGCTGCTGGCCCTCTGGCAGGACCGTTACGGCCCCAACCGGGTGGGGCCCTTCGGCATCCTCCAGATCGTGGCCGACATGATCAAGCTCTTCACCAAGGAGGACTGGATTCCTCCGTTTGCCGACAAGGCGGTCTTCCTCCTGGCCCCCACCATCGGGATCACCGCCCTGCTCCTCTCCTTTGCGGTCGTCCCCTTTGCCCCGGGCATCGAGGTGGTGAACCTGAACGTCGGGCTCCTCTTTTTCCTGGCCATGACCTCCATGACCGTCTACTCCACCGCCCTGGCCGGCTGGTCCTCCAACAACAAGTACGCCCTCCTGGGCGGCCTGCGGGCCGCGGCCCAGATGCTGAGCTACGAGATCTTCCTGGGCCTTTCGCTCATGGGGGTGGTGATGCAGGCGGACTCCTTCAACCTGCCGGCCATCGTGGAGGCCCAGCGGGGGCTCTGGTTCTGCGTGCCGCAATGCGTGGGGCTGGTGGTCTTTCTGATCGCGGGCGTCGCCATGGCCCACCGCCTCCTGATC
>JAJYKH010000362.1 GCA_021788685.1 Deltaproteobacteria bacterium
CTCCACCTGCCGGCAGCCTCCCATGAGCATCCGGATGGCCTCGTTGCCGGTATTGCCGGTGATGAGGAGCACAGGGGTGTGGAGATGGCGGATTCCGTAATCTACGGCGGCCACCCCGGAGGCGAGCTGAAAGCCGAGGGTGCGAACCGTGAGCAGCCTCTGCCCGGGGCTGGCGATGAGCGAGCGGCGGACGGCGGCATCGCAGTCGGCGAGCCAGGTAAAATCAGGGGGCTCCCCTACCCGCGCCGCGGGTGGGGACGGCCGGTGGCCGTTGGCGGCGAATATCTCTCCGAGGACGTCGTAGGGCGGCATCCCCGGCCGTTCCTTCAGGACGGGCCTCATCGCGGCGGCCGCCAGGGCCGGAAGCATGGCAGCGAGAGGCAGCACAAGCAGCAGGAGCTTGCGGGGATGCATCATGGCGGCCCTCCTTGAGACGGAATGGAGGTCGAAGGCTAAACCATTTTTTTCAGAGGGTCAAATGAGGGCGGCGCCTTGACAAAGAAAGGGCCCATACTTACCGTCTGATCAACCTTTCAGCCTGGCCCGACGATGGAGCAAGTGTGCGAATCGGAATGAAGTCGGCCGGCCGGGGCGAAAAACAATCTGACCAACAGGGGAGCCGATCGTGGCGGAGAAGGACAACACCAGCGAAGAAAACCTGACGGCCGCCGAGGCCGAGGAAGCACCCGCCCCGGCGGAGGAGAAGCCCGCCGGTGAGCCCGACGAGCTGGCGCAGGCCCGGCAGGAAGCCCGGGATACCTACGACAAAATGCTGCGGCTCGCAGCGGAATTCGACAATTACAAGAAGAGAATCGAAAAAGAGCGGAGCATCGCCATCAAATATGCCGAAGAAAACATTCTCAAAGAGCTGCTACCGGTGATCGACAACCTGGAACGGGCGGTCGAGCAAGGCCGGAGCACCACGGATGCCGACGTTCTGCTCGAAGGGGTCGACCTCACCCTCAAGGGACTGCACGACACCTTGGACAAATTCGGGCTGAAGTCCGTTTCGGACGTGGGGGCGCCCTTCGATCCCAATTACCACGA
The DNA here is from genome assembly GCA_021788685.1 of Deltaproteobacteria bacterium. GTDB lineage: Bacteria > Desulfobacterota > Desulfobulbia > Desulfobulbales > UBA5123 > JAJYKH01. The sequence continues at coordinate 1,048 of JAJYKH010000362.1, forward strand.
GGCCCTCACCATGGAGGCGAGCGACCAGGTCCCCGCCAATCACATCCTGCGGGAATTCCAGAAGGGGTATCTGTACAAGGACCGGCTGATCAGGGCCGCCAAGGTCGTGGTCTCCAGGGGAAACGGGTAAGTGCTCACAGGCACCGCATCTGTCCGCGATCAGAGCGATCAGTATACTGGAGCAGAGCTGATTGCTCTGGTCACGAGCATCTACGTCACCTGTGAATGCTTACCCAAAAGTAAACGTCCCATGGGGAGCAAATCATCACGTTGAATGACGTGCGAGGAGAGTCACCAGCACTTTAGACCAGCGAACGGACAAGGAGAATATATCATGTCGAAAATCATCGGAATCGATCTCGGAACCACCAACTCCTGCGTGGCGGTTATGGAGGGCGGGGAGCCCAAGGTCATCGCCAACGTGGAGGGGAACCGCACCACCCCCTCGGTCGTCGCCTTCACCGACAGCGGCGAGCGGCTGGTGGGCCAGGTGGCCAAGCGGCAGGCGGTCACCAACCCCCAGCGCACCCTTCATGCCATCAAGCGGCTGATCGGACGCAAGTTCTCCGACCGGGAGGTGAAGAAGAGCATCGAGATCAGCCCGTTCAAGATCGTGGAAGGCAAGGGGGGGGATGCCGCCGTCGAGGTGGACGGCAAGGTGTATACCCCGGCCGAGATCTCGGCCATGGTGCTCACCAAGATGAAGCAGACCGCGGAAGAGTACCTGGGCCAGAAAGTGACCGATGCGGTCATCACCGTCCCCGCCTACTTCAACGACCACCAGCGGCAGGCCACCAAGGACGCCGGCCGCATCGCGGGGCTTAATGTTTTGCGGATCATCAACGAGCCCACCGCAGCCTCGCTGGCCTACGGCCTGGAAAAGAAGGGGGAGGAAAAGATCGCGGTCTTCGACCTGGGCGGCGGCACGTTCGACATCTCCATCCTGGAGATCGGCGAAGGCGTGTTCGAGGTGAAGTCCACCAACGGCGACACCTTCCTGGGCGGCGAAGACTTCGACATGCGGGTCGTCAACTACCTGGCCGACGAGTTCAAGCGCGACCAGGGGATCGACCTGCGGCAGGACCAGATGGCCCTGCAGCGCCTCCGGGAGGCGGCGGAGAAGGCGAAGATGGAGCTGTCGACCACCATGTCGACCGACGTCAACCTGCCCTTCATCACCGCCGACGCCTCCGGCCCGAAGCACATGAACATCAAGATCACCCGGGCCAAGCTGGAAAGCCTGGTGGAAGACCTCATCGAGCGCACCGTCGAGCCGTGCCGGGTCGCCATGAGGGATGCGGGCCTCTCCCCGACGGACATCGACGAGGTGGTCCTGGTGGGTGGCATGACCCGCATGCCCAAGGTCCAGGAGAAAGTGAAGGAGATCTTCGGCAAGGACCCCCACAAGGGCGTCAATCCCGACGAGGTGGTCGCGGTCGGCGCGGCCATCCAGGGGGGCGTGCTCAGGGGCGAAGTAAAAGACGTGCTCCTGCTCGACGTGACCCCGCTTTCCCTGGGCATCGAAACCCTGGGCGGCGTGTTCACCAAGTTGATCGACAAGAACACCACCATCCCCACCAAGAAGAGCCAGATCTTCTCCACCGCGGCCGACAACCAGCCGGCGGTCTCCATCCACGTCCTCCAGGGCGAACGGGAGATGGCGAGCTACAACAAGACCATCGGCCGCTTCGAGTTGGCGGACATTCCGCCCGCTCCCCGCGGCGTGCCGCAGGTCGAGGTCACCTTCGACCTGGACGCCAATGGCATCCTCCACGTGGGGGCCAAGGACCTCGGCACCGGCAAGGAGCAATCCATCCGGATCACCGCCTCCAGCGGCCTCTCCGAGCAGGAGATCGAGCGGATGAAGAAGGACGCCGAGTCCCACGCCGAGGAAGACCACAAGCGCAAGGAGCTGGTCGAGGCCAAGAACCAGGCCGACTCCCTCCTGTACGGCACCGAGAAGAGCCTCCGCGACCTGGGCGACAAGGTCGATGCCGAAACCAAGGGTAACGTGGAGCGCGAGGCCGAGAAGCTCAAGAAGATTCTCGAAGGCGACGATCTCGCCGCCATCAAGAAGGGGATCGAAGACCTCACCCAGGCCTCCCATAAGCTGGCCGAGATCATGTACAGCCAG
>JAJYKH010000363.1 GCA_021788685.1 Deltaproteobacteria bacterium
TGGCCACCGTGGGCGGCACCCCCGAGACGGAATCCACGTCGGGACGGGCCGCGGGCTGCACGAACTGGCGGGCGTAGGCGTTGAGCGTCTCCAGGTATCGCCGCTGCCCCTCGGCGAACAGGATGTCGAAGGCCACCGTGGATTTGCCGCTGCCGCTCACCCCGGTGATCACCGAGAAGGCGTCCCGGGGGATGGCGAGATCGAGGCGCAGGTTGTGCTCCCGGGCGTGCCTGATGACGATCTCGTTTGTTTGGCCATAGAGCGGCCGGGGCTCGGCCGCCATGGCGAGCGCGGGCGCCGCGGACTGCTCTCGCGCCGCCATGGCCCGCAGGGCGGCCCCGGTGTGGCTTTCGCCACAGGCGGCGACCGCGGCGGGCGTCCCGGCGGCGACCAGCCGACCCCCTGCCTCCCCGCCCTCGGGACCGAGGTCGATGAGCCAGTCGGCGGCCGCGATCACGTCCAGGTTGTGCTCGATCACCACCACCGAGTGGCCCCGGGCCAGGAGCCGGCGGAAGGCCTGGAGCAGGGTGGCGATGTCGTCGAAGTGGAGGCCGGTAGTGGGCTCGTCGAATAGAAAGAGAGCGGGCTTCCCTTGGCCGCCCTTCTGGACCAGGTGGCCGGCGAGCTTCAAGCGTTGAGCCTCGCCGCCGGACAGGGTGGGAAGCGGTTGCCCCAGGCGGAGGTAGGAAAGGCCCACTTCCCGCAAGGGCTCCAGCTGCCGGACCACCGCGGGGTGGTCGGCGAAGAAGTCGCAGGCCTCGCTCACGGTCAGCTCCAGGATTTCCGCCACCGACCGGGGGCCGCCGGGGCCGTCCAGCCGCACCTCCAGGACCTCGGGCCGGAACCTGCGGCCGTCGCAGTCCGGGCAGCGCAGGTAGACGTCGCTCAGGAACTGCATCTCCACGTGCTCGAAGCCGGAGCCGGAGCAGGCGGGGCAGCGGCCGTTTCCGGCGTTGAAGCTGAAGGTGCCGGCGGTGTAGCCGCGGGTGCGGGTCAGCTCCTGACCCGCGAGCAGCTTGCGGATGGCGTCGAACGCCCCCACGTAGCTCGCCGGGTTGGCGCGGGCGGTCCGGCCGATCGGGGACTGGTCCACCAGGACCACCTCGCCGATCCCCTCGTGGCCGCGGATCTCCCGGTGGAGGCCGGGGCTCTCGGTGGGTTTGCCCTTGAGCTTGAGGAGGCCGTGGTAGCAGATGTCCCGGACCAGGGTGGACTTCCCGGAGCCGCTTACCCCGGTGACCGCCACCAGCTTCCCCAGGGGCAGCCGCACGTCGATCCCCTTCAGGTTGTGCTGGGCCGCGCCCAGGATTTCCAAGCAGCCTTTCGATCGTTCCTTCCGGCGCTTTTCAGATTCGGCCGGAGGCTGCACCTGCCGGCGGCCGCTCAGATAGTCGGCGGTGAGGGAGCTTCCGTTGGCAAGCAGCTCCGGCAGGGTGCCGAAGAAGACCGCCTCCCCGCCGTGCTCCCCCGGCCCCGGCCCCATGTCGAGGACCAGGTCGGCCGCCCGCATCACCTCCGGGTCGTGCTCCACCACGAGGAGGGTGTTGCCCGCGTCGCGGAGCTTGTGGAGGATGCGGATCAGCCGCCGGATGTCCCGGGGGTGGAGGCCGATGGACGGCTCGTCGAGCACGAACAGCGTGTTGACCAGGGAGGTGCCCAGGGCGGTGGTCAGGTTGATCCGCTGCACCTCGCCGCCGGAGAGGGTCCGGGACTGGCGGTCCAGGGTGAGGTAGCCCAGGCCGACTTCGACGAGATAGGCGAGGCGGGTGCGGATCTCGGTCAGCAATTGGGCTGCCGCCTCGTCCAGCGGGCCGGGCAGGGTGAGCCGGGCGAAGAAGGCGGCGCAGTCGGTGATGGGCAGGAGCATCAGCTCGTGGAGGTTGAGCCCCCGCCCCTCGCCCAGCCGCCAGAGGAGCGCTTCCGGCTTGAGCCGGGCGCCTTCGCAGCCCGGGCAGGGGTGGTAGGCCCGGTACTTGGAGAGGAGCACCCGGATGTGCATCTTGTAGCTCTTGCTTTCGAGCCAGGCGAAGAACCGGTCGATCCCGTACCACTTGTTTTCCTCCCATTCCCCCTCGCCCGAGAACACCCACGCCCGCTGCGCCGGGGTGAGGTCCCGCCAGGGGACGTCGGTGGGAATCCCCCGTTTCCTGGCAAAGCGGAGGTGGTCGGCCTGGCACTCGGCGTAGCTTTCCGTCTGCCAGGGCTTCACCGCCCCGGCCGCGAGCGAGAGCGACTCGTCGGGAATGATGAGGCCCGGGTCGATGCCGATGATGCGGCCGAACCCCCGGCAGGACTCGCAGGCGCCGATGGGCGAGTTGAAGGAGAACATGGGGGGCGCGGGGTCGTGGTAGTGGATGTCGCAGGCCGCGCAGTGGAGGTCCGCAGAAAAGGGCAGGGGGGAAAGCGGCCGCCGCCCGGCATCGAGCGGGTAGACGGTCACCCGCCCCTGGCCGAATTTGAGGGCCGTCTCCAGGTCTTCCACGATCCGCCCCCGCCGCTTGGCCTCCAGCACCACCCGGTCCTGGATGACCTCGATCCGGCTGCCCTCCTGGCGGTGGATGCGGGTGTAGCCCTGGCCGGCCAGGAACCCCTTGACCTCCTCCTCGCTGAAGTTGGCGGGCACGGTGACCGGGAAGGTGACGAGCAGCCCCGTGCCCGCGGGGAGCGTCGCCACCAGCTCCTCGTAGATGGAATCGGCGCTGTCCCGCCGGACCGGCCGGCCGCAGCCCTGGCAGTACAGGCGGGCGGCGCGGGCGAAGAGGAGCTTCAGGTGGTCGTTCAGCTCGGTCATGGTGCCCACCGTGGAGCGGGAGGTGCGCACCGGGTTGGTCTGGTCGATGGCCACCGCGGGCGGGATACCTTCGATCCGGTCCACCCGGGGCTTGTCCATGCGGTCGAGGAACTGCCGGGCGTAGGAAGAGAAGGTCTCGACGTACCGGCGCTGGCCCTCGGCATAGACCGTGTCGAAGGCGAGCGACGACTTGCCGGAGCCGGAGACGCCGGTGACCACGATCATCTTGTTGAGGGGCAGGTCCAGGGTGACGCCCTTCAGGTTGTTCTGGCGGGCGCCTTCGATGCGGATGCAGTTGTCAATCATGAAAGTCGGAATGGGTGCGGCCGGGGCCGGCGGGGTTCGGATTTACGGGGGCAAAGGGGCCGTGAGCATGCTGGGCGC
>JAJYKH010000023.1 GCA_021788685.1 Deltaproteobacteria bacterium
GTTTCCTTTCCGGCTTTCGGCGAAGGAAAATTCCGTTTGCGGATGGGGAGGTTCGATTTGACAACGCCTAACATTCCGTTATAGCCTATCTTCAGGTGATTCGCCGTAAGCCTTTGCTCCGACCATAGATGTTGCATGCAATTGCCGTCCCCGGACCAATCATTTCCACATCATCACAAGGAGGGCACCATGGAAGTCAAGGATTACTGCAATAATATTCAGATGGAGCTGAATACCTGGAAGGCGAGACTTTACGACATCATCCGGAAGATCGACCTGGCGTCCCCGGCGGACAGACAGAAGATGCAGGGTGATATCGACAGCATCCATCAGATCGTGAGCGACCTCGATTCCCGGGTCGAAGACCTGCGGGTCAACTGCCCCGAAAACTGGGAGGCGCAGCGGGGGGACATCTCGGCGCGGGTGGGCTCGCTGTCGGAAAAGTATGAAGAGCTCTGGCACTACCCCGGCCTCGGGACCGACACCGACAAGCCGGCGGCGTGAGGGAACCAGTCGATCCGTCAAAGGGGGCCCAAAAGGGGGCCGACCAACAAAAAGGAGGAAGTCATGGATGTGAAGGACTACTGCAACAACGTGCAAATGGAGCTGAACAACTGGAAGGCACGTCTCTACGATGTCATGCGCAAGGTTGACAAGCTGTCCACGGGCGAAAAGCAGCACATGTACGAGAACATCGAGGACGTGCACATCCTGATGACCGAGCTCAACGATCGCATCGAGAAGCTGCGGACCGAATGCCCGACCGAGTGGTCACCGCACCGGGAGGAGATCAGCGCCAAGATCGACGACCTGAGGGAACGGGCCGAGGCGGCCGAGAAGGCGATGTTCGATTACACCGGGATGTCGGGCTGATCGGGACCGTCGGCGCTCCGGTTCAGCGAGGGCACGGCTGCGGCCGTGCCCCTGTTTTGTGGATTCGTTTTATTCAAGAATCGTCGGGAATCCGGCGCAGGCCCGGCCTGCAAGGCCTTGCCGCCATCCTGGCGACATTTCGGGACCGACATGGACGAAACGAGCAGGGGCGACAAGCCGGCGCCGGAGAATATCGCCGAGCAGCAGCTCCCCGGCGAGCTGCCCTTCTTCATCATCCCGGACATGGTGCTCTTCCCGCGGCTGGCCATCCCCCTGGAGCTGGAGCCGGAGGCGGCGGGCTTCGTCAACCATGTCTGGGAGAAGGACCGGCTGTTTGCCGTCTTCACCCGGGACCGGAAGAACCGGGACAACATTTACGATACGGGGACGGCAGCTTACATCCGGCGGCGGGCCCGGACCAAGGAGGGCCGGCTGCGGCTCCTCCTCCAGAGCATCTGCCGGGTGGGGATCAAGGAGCTGCTGCCCCCCGATCCTTACCCGCGGGCCCGCATCGAGCCCCTGGTCGAGATCGTGGACCCCGACGACATCCAGGTCAAGGCGCTGACCCGGAGCGTCCAGACCGCCTTTTCCCGGTTCCGCCGGCTCTCGCCCCACTTGCCCAAGGAGATCGACGCCGATGCGCTCCAGACCGGCAATCCGGTGTGGCTGGCGGACCTGGTCTCGTCCTACCTGGACGTGGGGGTGGAAGCCAAGCAGGAGCTGCTGGAAGAGCTGGACGTCCATAAGCGGCTGCAGAAGATCCTCATTCTCCTCACCCAGGAGATCGAAATTCTCGAAATCAGCCTCTCCATCCACGACCGCATCCGGGACAGCATGGACCGGGACAAGCGGGAGCACTACCTGCGGGAGCAGATCAAGGCCATCCGGGAGGAGCTGGGGGAGGAGGAGTCGGGCCTCTCCGACCTCCGGAAGCGGATCGAGGCCAAGGCGATGCCGGCGGAGGCCAGGGAGGAGGCGGAGCGGCAGTTCGGGCGCCTGAGCAAGATCTCCAGCTCGTCCCCCGAGTTCATGGTGACCCACACCTATCTCGAGTGGCTGCTCGACCTCCCGTGGCAGGAGGCCACCGCCGACAATTTGGACCTGCGCCGGGCCGAGCGGGTCCTCGACGAGCACCACTTCGGCCTGGAGCAGGTCAAGAAGCGGATCCTCGAGTTCCTGGCCGTGCGCAAGCTGAAGCCCGAGGGCAAGGGGCCGATCCTCTGTTTCCTCGGCCCCCCCGGCACCGGCAAGACCTCCCTGGGCCGCTCCATCGCCACCGCCCTCGATCGCCGCTTCTATCGCTTCTCCCTGGGGGGAATGAAGGACGAAGCCGAGATCCGGGGCCACCGCCGGACCTACGTGGGGGCCATGCCCGGCCGCATCATCCAGGCCATCAAGAAGGCGGGGGTGAACAACCCGGTGCTCATGCTCGATGAGGTCGACAAGATGGGGCAGGACTTCCGGGGCGACCCCGCCTCGGCGCTCCTGGAGGTGCTCGATCCCGAGCAGAACAGCGCCTTTGTGGACCACTACCTCAACGTCAAGTTCGACCTGTCGAGCATCTTCTTCATTGTCACCGCCAACCAGCGGGACACCATCCCGGCGCCCCTCTTCGACCGCATGGAGATGATCGAGCTGCCCGGCTACACCCGGGAGGAAAAGCTCAGCATCGCCCGCACCCACCTCATTCCGAAGCAGCTGGCGGAAAACGGGCTGAGCCCGGACCAGCTGAGCTTCTCCAAGGGGGCTATCGACCGGATGGTCGTCAACTACACCCGGGAGGCGGGGTTGCGGAACCTGGAGCGCCGCATCGCCGCGGTCTGCCGCCAGGTGGCCTTCGAAGTGGCCAGGGGCAGGACGGAAAAGACCACGATCCGGGCCGGGGACGTGGTCGATTACCTCGGCCCCCAGAAGATATTCCCGGAAGTGGCCCAGCGCACCAGCGTCCCGGGGGTGGCCACCGGCCTCGCCTGGACCCCGGTGGGCGGCGACATTCTCTTCATCGAGGCGACCAAGATGCCGGGCAGCCAGAAGCTGATTCTTACCGGCAAGCTGGGGGAGGTGATGCAGGAGTCAGCCCGGGCGGCGCTCTCCATCCTCCGCTCGCGGGCCGCGGATTTCGGGGTGGGAAAAGAATTTTTCGAGAGCCACGACTTCCACCTCCACGTGCCGGCCGGCGCCATCCCCAAGGACGGCCCCTCGGCGGGGGTCACCATCCTCATCGCCCTGGCTTCGTCCATTCTCGAAAAGCCGGTGCGGAGCGATGTGGCCATGACCGGCGAGATCACCCTGCGGGGGATGGTCCTGCCGGTGGGCGGCATCAAGGAAAAGGTGCTGGCGGCCCGCCAGGCGGGGATCAGGAAGATCCTCCTCCCCCGGCAGAACAACTACGACCTGGCGCGGATTCCGGAGCGGATCAGGGAAGAGCTGGAGTTCCACCTCATCAGCCACGTGGACGAGGCGATCGAGCTGGCGATCGAGAAGTAGGGCAATGAAGAATTAAGAATGAAGAATTTGGCGAATCGCAATATTTTGATCTTTTCATTATTCATTTTTCACTCTTCATTCTTCATTATCAGAGCGCTCTGCGCTCGATAAAGCGGGGTAGGGTGGGCATCGCCCACCATTCAGTAATCCCGCGGTTTCAGATTCGCTAATTCTTTCCAATGAATGGGCGGTGCCCACCTGCCACCTTGCAATGAAAGGCGTGCCCTTCACCGGTCATTGGTGGTAAGATGGTGACAACCATTTGCCCCTATTTATTCTTTTTTGCCGAACAGTAAGGAAACCCCATGAGAACATTCACCGCGTATATTGAATGGGACCCCGAGACCAGCCTTTACGTCGGTACCATTCCCGGCATCCCCGGTGCGCATACGCAGGCAGCCAGCCTTGACGAGCTGCAGGCGAACCTCAAGGAAGTTCTTGAGCTCTGCCTTGGGGAGTACAAAGGCGAGTTGCAAGACTTGCCCACCTTTGTCGGTGTCCAGCAGATCGAGGTTGCCGCGTGACACGTTTGGTCCTGGTTGATTTCAAAACCATGGACCGTCTCCTGCGCCATTTTGGTTTCGAGCCAGTCCGGCAGAAAGGCAGTCACGTTTTCTACAGGCACCCCGACGGCAGGAGCACCACCCTTCCCAACCATCCGGGAAGGGTTCTCGCTCGTCCCTTGCTGCGCGAGATTCTCCGCGAAATCGAGTTGAGTCCCGAGGAATATGCCCGGGAGCTGGGAAGAACTTGAGCACGCCCCCATTTCCCAGGTATATCCTTTCATAAGCCCACGGTGTGGTGACCGCGAAATTTCGTTCGCTCACTACCTACGGTCAATCATTCTTCATTTTAACCTTCATTCTCAGATCGCTCTGCGCTCGATAAAGCTCTTCACCGCCTCCACCTCGGCGGGGAGCACCTCGCAGCGGGCTTCCAGCTTGTCGAGGCCGGCAAGCGCCGGCGGCAGCTCGGGCGGCCGGCCGATGGCCCGGGTCACCGCCTCCCCGAACTTGGCCGGGTGGGCGGTGGCGAGGCAGACCATGGGCACCCCCTCCTCCCGGTGGGCGCGGGCGGCGCGCACCCCCACCGCGGTGTGGGGATCGAGCAGGTAGCCGCTTTCCTGGTAACAGCGGCGGATGGTTTCTTCCGTTTCCTGCCGGTCCACGCTCCGGGTCCGGAATTCGCCGGCGATCCGCTCCCGGAGCGCCGGCTCGAACTGCAGCCGGCCGGTTTTCGCAAACTCCGCCATCGCCGCTCGGGTCCGGGCGGCATCCTCCCCATACAAGAAATAAAGATAGCGCTCGAAGTTGCTCGCCACCTGGATGTCCATGGAGGGGCTCGAGGTCTGCACCACCGTGCCCAGGGAATAGTCGCCCTTGTCGATGAAGCGGGTGAGGAGGTCGTTTTCGTTGGTGGCGAGCACCAGCCGCCGGATGCAGCCATCGGGCAGCAGGCGGCGGGCCACGTAGCCCGCGAAGATGTCCCCGAAGTTGCCGGTTGGCACCGAAAAATCGACGCTTGGGGCGCCCGCCCGGAAGTAGGCGTAGACGTAGTAGACCACCTGGGCGAGGATGCGGGCCCAGTTGATGGAGTTCACCGCCCCCAGCTGGTGCCGGGTCTTGAACGCGATGTCGCCGAAGATGGCCTTGACGATCGCCTGCCCGTCGTCGAACGTCCCCTTGACCGCGATGTTGAAGACGTTCGGGTCGGTGACCGTGGTCATCTGCAGCTCCTGGATGGGGCTCACCCGCTTGTGGGGGTGGAGGATGAAGATGTTGATCCGCTCCTTGCCCCGCACCCCGTAGATGGCGGCGCTGCCGGTGTCGCCGGAGGTGGCGCCCAGGATGTTCATCCGGCCGCCGGTCGCCCGCAGCTGGTACTCGAAGAGGTTGCCCAGGAACTGGAGGGCCACGTCCTTGAAGGCGAGGGTCGGGCCGTGGAACAGCTCCAGGATGAAGAGGTCGCCCACCGTGACGAGGGGGGCGATCTCCGGGTGGGCGAAGGTCGCGTAGGAGCGGCGGATCAGCTCCTTGAGGTCGGGGGCCGGGATGTCGGTGATATAGCGGGAGAAGACCGCGAAGGCGAGATCCTGGTAAGAGAGGTCCCGCCAGGAGGCCAGGGTGGCGGCGTCGACGGCCGGCATGGCCTCGGGGAGCAGGAGGCCGCGGTCGGTGGCGAGCCCCATCATGACCGCCTCGCGGAAGGGCACGGGCGCGATCCCGCCCCGGGTGCTGATGTAGTTCATTGTAAAATCCGTAAATAGTGACGAGTGACAGGTGACAAGTGATGCGTGATCTGGCCTTTCCTTTTTACTCGATCAGACAATTCCCCTCCATTTCGGCCGGAATCGGCAGTCCCATGAGGGTGAGGATGGTGGGGGCGATGTCCTTGAGGGCCCCGTCCGTCCGCAAGTGCCTCCCCTTGTGGGCGTCGCTGATGAGGATGAACGGCACCGGGTTGAGGGAATGGGCGGTGTGGGGGCCGTTGGTCTCCGGATCGAACATGATCTCGGCGTTGCCGTGATCGGCGGTGATGATGACGATCCCCCCTTTCTCCCGGAAGGCCGCCACCAGCCGCCCCAGGCACGCGTCCACCGCCTCGCAGGCCTTGACCGCCGCGGCGAAGATCCCGGAATGGCCCACCATGTCGCCGTTGGCGAAATTGAGCACGATGAAACGGTAGTCGTTGCCCCGGATGCGGGCGAGCAGCTCGTCGGTGACCTGGAAGGCGCTCATCTCCGGCTTCTGGTCGTAAGTGGCCACCTCCTTGGGGGAGGGGACCAGGTCCCGGTCCTCCAGGGGGAAGGGCTGCTCCCGGCCGCCGTTGAAGAAGTAGGTGACGTGGGCGTACTTTTCCGTCTCGGCGATCCGCAGCTGCCGCAGCCCGTGGCGGCTGACCTCCTCCCCCAGGATGTGGGTGAGCGTCTGGGGCGGGAACACCACCGGCAGGTCGAAGCTCTTGTCATACCGGGTGAAGGTGACGTACCCGGCCAGGGCCGGCCGCCGCCCGGTCGGGAATTGATCGAAGCCGGGGGCGGTGAAGGCCCGGGTGAGCTGCCGCGCCCGGTCCGCCCGGAAGTTGAAGAAGATGACCACGTCGCCGTCGGCGACGGTGGCGAGCGGCCGGCCGTTCTCCTCGATCACCGTCGGGGTGATGAACTCGTCGGTCTCCCCCCGCTCGTAGGCGGCGCGCACCGCCGCCACCGGGTCCGTAGCCCGGTGGTCGCCCTGGCCGTCCACCAGGGCCTTCCAGGCGCGCTGCACCCGCTCCCACCGGTTGTCCCGGTCCATGGCGTAGTAGCGGCCGGTGACCGTGGCGATCCGGGCCGCGCCGTCGGCGGCAAGGTGGGCCTGCAGCTCTTCGAGGAAGCCGGCGCCGCTCTTGGGCGGGGTGTCGCGGCCGTCCATGAAGGCGTGAATGTAGACCCGTGCGAGCCCCTCCCGGTTGACGGCCATGTCCACCAGGGCCTTGAGATGGTCGATATGGCTGTGGACGCCGCCGTCCGAGACCAGGCCCAGAAGGTGGAGGGCGGAGCCGCCGGCCTTGACCTTGGCCATGGCCTCCTTCAGGACCGGGTTGGCGAAGAAGTCGCCCTGGCGGATGGCCAGGTTGATCCGGGTGAAGTCCTGGTAGACCACCCGGCCGGCGCCGATGTTGAGGTGCCCCACCTCGGAGTTGCCCATCTGGCCTTCGGGCAGGCCGACTGCCCCGTTGTGGGCCAGGAGGGTGGTGGCAGGGTAGTCCCGCTGCCAGCCGTCCATGTTGGGGGTATTGGCCATGTAGACGGCGTTGGTGGGCGAGGGCGCGCCCGCCCCCCAGCCGTCGAGGATCGCCAGGAGCACCGGGGCCGGTTCTGTCATGGCTTGCCCTCCGAAGCCTGCCCTTCGCCGGCCACCGCCTCCGCCGGCACCCGGGGGGCATCGTGCCACAACCCTTCCAAGTTGTAGAATTCCCGGGTCTCGCCGTAGAAGATGTGGACGACCACGTCGTTGTAGTCGAGCAGGACCCAGAGGCCGTCGCGCAGCCCCTCGGTGGCGGCCGGGCTGAGGCGCTTTTCCCGCAGGGCGTCCTCCACCGCCTCGGCCAAGCCCTGAACGTGGCGGGTGGAGCGGCCGGTCATGAGCACGAAGAAGTCGGTAAAGGACGAGATCCCCCGCACGTCGAGGATGACCAGGTTCTCCGCTTTCTTGTCCAGGGCGGCGCGGCCGGCCAGCCGGGCCAGCTCCAGGCTGCTCTTGCCGGCATGTTTTTGGTGGACCTTCTTCATTAGTTCTCCAAGCGGTCAGCGGTCAGCCAGGGCATGGGGTATGTACATTTATTCGGATGATCAGCTGCCCGCCAGGAAGTTGGCAGAGCTGTATCAAAGAATTTGCACATAAAAACATTTATCTTAATCTGCCCTACCCTCATCTGACAACCCGAAAGATGCGGATCTGCGCCGCAGGCGACTCGTCGGACGGCCGACAGCTGATGGCTGATCGTTGATCGCTTCCCGCGGCCCATCCATGATGCCGCCTCGCAAAAAGATCCTCCGCCCGGGACCGTTTTGTGGTAAGTTGTCGTTTTCCCGTCCGGCCCCCGGAGGGCTGAGGATTCCGCGAGACCTTCCTTTTCGATTTGTCGTGAGAAACCGCTGTCTTGTCGCCAGGAATTCTGCTAGGCTGGTGAGGAGCCATTGCTTGGCGGAAGGATAAAAATGACTTGGGGAACCGGGGGTTAGCCCACGGGAATGGGGGCTTTTTGCAATTTGACTTCTGGGGGGGCTGGGGTATAATCTCGCCGGACCTCTGTTACCCCCCCTGCAACGAATTCGGACCGCCCGGACGTCCGGGAGACCGCGAAGGAGCCTTTGATGAATCGAACCCTGAAGTGGAAGATCGGCCTCGTGCTTTTCCTGTGTGCCTTCGCCGGCATGATGCTGGTCCCCTCCTTCTCCAAGCAGGCCCCTGAATGGTGGAAGAAATATCTGGCGCCCGGAGAGCTGCGGCTGGGGCTCGATCTCCAGGGCGGCATGCATCTGGTCCTCAAGGTCGATCTGGAAAAGGCGGTGGAGAACTCCCTCGACCTGGAGGTCCAGGACCTGAAGGACGCCCTGGCCGAAAAGAAGATCGCCGTGGTGCGGACCCCCACCTCCGATCCCAAGAAGGTCATCCTCACGGTGCCGAACACCCAGGCCGTGGACACCATTTCCCAGGTCATCGACGAGGATTTCCCCAGCCTGAAGAAGACGGTCCTCTCCGAGGCGGGGAGCTTCCCCCGCATCGTGCTGCAGCTCTCCGATGACCGGGTCAAGTACATCAACCAGAACGCGGTCAACCAGTCCCTCGAGATCATCCGGAACCGGATCGACCAGTTCGGCGTGGCCGAGCCGGTCATCATCCGCCAGGGCGAGGACGAGATCGTGGTGCAGCTGCCCGGGGTGAAGGAGCCGGAGCGGGCGCTCAAGCTCATCGGCCAGACCGCCCAGCTCGAGTTCAAGCTGGTGGCGGAGGCCGGCAACGTCGATCTCCCCGGACTCATCCGGCAGGCGGAGGATAGCGGCAGATGGCACAAGGGCCAAGGCCGCAAAGCGCTCAATCAGGCCCTGCAGGGGCGGCTTCCCGAGGGCACCGAGGTTTATTTCGAGAAAACGGTCGACCCCGAAACCCATGCCGAGCGCCAGGTGCCGATGCTGATCCAGAGCCAGGTGCTCATGACCGGCGAGATGGTCAAGGACGCCCAGGCGCGGATCGGCGGCCAGTTCAACGAGCCCTACGTGAGTCTCGACCTGACCGACCGCGGCGGCCGGGTGTTCGGCCAGATCACCGAAAAGAACGTGGGCCGGCAGTTCGCCATCATCCTCGACGGGGTGATCCGCTCGGCCCCGGTCATCCGCGAGCGCATCCTCGGCGGCCGCGCCCAGATCTCCGGCAACTTCACCTACCAGGAGGCGTCCGACCTCGCCATCGTCCTGCGGGCGGGCGCCCTGCCGGCGCCGGTGAAAATCGTCCAGAACCTCACGGTGGGCGCCTCCCTGGGCCAGGACGCCATCAACAGCGGACTGATGAGCGGCCTTCTCGGCACCGGGCTGGTGGTGCTCTTCATGATATACTACTACCGTTTCTCAGGCCTGGTCGCCAACGGCGCCATGATGCTCAACGTCCTGTTCACCTTCGCGGGGCTCGCTCTCCTCAATGCCACCCTCACCCTGCCGGGCATCGCCGGCATCATCCTCTCCATCGGCATGGCCGTGGACTCGAACATCATCATTTTCGAGCGGATGCGCGAGGAGTTCGCGCTGGGCAAGTCGATCAAGTCGGGGACCGATGGCGGTTACGACAAGGCCTTCTGGACCATCGTCGACGGCCACGTGACCACCCTGGTCACCGCCTTCGCCCTGTTCCTCTTCGGCACCGGCCCCATCAAGGGCTTTGCCGTCACCCTGTCGCTCGGCATCGTCCTCAACCTCTTCACCACCCTTTTCTGCACGCGGCTGGTGTACGACTACATCAATCAGAAGCGATGGCTGAAGAGCCTGAAGTTCGTCCAGTTCATCAAGAACCCGAAAATCGATTACATGCGGGCGAAGAAATTCACCTTCACCGCTTCGGGCATTCTCGTCCTGCTGGGAGTGGTGGCCTTTGTCCAGATCTGGCGCGGCCAGGCCAACCTGGGCGTCGATTTCTCCGGCGGCACGCTCCTCCAGTACAAGGCGGAGCGGCCCTTCGCCCTGGGCGAGGTGCGGAGCGCCTTGACCAAGGCCGGCCTGGGGGACCTGGAGCTTCAGCAGGTGGAAAACGAGAACCGGCTGATCGTGAAGCTCAAGAAGACGGAGCAGCGGGTGGGGACCCGCACCGAGAAGGTGACCCAGGTCCTCACGGGCCAGTTCCCGCAGGACCACTTCGCGATCGAAAGCCAATCAGACATTGGCGCCTCGGTGAGCAAGGACCTGCGCAACAAGGCGGTGCTCGCCATTGCCATCTCGCTCCTCGGGGTGGTCATCTACCTGGGCTTCCGCTTCGACTTCCGCTTCGGCGTCGCCGCCACCATCGCCACCTTCCACGACGTGCTGGCGGTGCTGGCGGTCTGCTGGCTCCTCAACATGGAGATCACCCTCCTCATCGTCACCGCCCTGCTCACCCTGGCGGGGTACTCGCTCAATGACACGGTCATCGTCTTCGACCGCATCCGGGAGAACCTCCACAAATCCGCGGACCACGACAACATCACGGACGCGATCATCAACCAGAGCACCAACGAGGTGCTGAGCCGTTCCATCGTCACCTCCCTCACCGTGTTTCTGGTGCTGATCGCCCTTTACCTGCTGGGCGGGTCGGTGATCCACGACTTCTCGTTCGCCCTGCTGATCGGCGTCATCGTGGGCACCTACTCCTCCGTGTTCGTGGCGAGCCCGCTCCTCGTCTTCTGGCGCAAGAAAGGGGCCTGAGAGTTGTTTGAGGTGGGAGGTCGGAGGCAAAAACGGCGCCCTCGCGCTGGTCCAGGTGGCCTCCACCTTCATGCACCACCTGTGAGTGCTGAGGGAGAGCGTGGATCCTCGCGACCTTTACGTGAGAGAAGCTGCGAATGCTCCAGGATCTGAATCCTGAATACGTCCGGCCGCTGGTTGCGGACGATGAATTCCGCTTCCGCTGTCATCCCGGCGTTTCCTGTTTCAACGAGTGCTGCCGGGAGCTGGAGCTGGCCTTGACCCCCTATGACGTGCTCCGGCTGAAGGGGGCGCTCGGGCTTTCCGCCCGTGAGCTCCTGGAGCGGTACGCGGTTATTGAGCGGAACGGTGAAGAGCCGTTCCCCCGGGTCTACCTCGGCATGGTGGACGACGGCCGGGGAAGCTGCCCCTTCGTGTCGCCGGCCGGCTGCACGGTCTACCGGGACCGGCCGGGGGCCTGCCGGATGTACCCGCTTGCCCGGGGCATCTACCAGGACCAGGCGGGCGGGCAGGGGGAGCTGTTCATGCTGGTCACCGAGCCCCACTGCCAGGGGTTCGCGGCGGCCGCCTCCCAGGACATCGACGGCTGGATTGGCGACCAGGAGCTGATAACGTATAATGCGGCGAACGACCAGGTGGCGGCCGTCCTCCACCACGAGCGGGCCGGGGGGCTGCCGCCCGACGCTGCCGAAAAGCTCCTGCTCCTCTATGACCTCGACGGGTTCAGGGAGATGGTCCTGGCCCCCGGTTTCGCCGCGCCTCCGGAAATCGGCCGGCCGGACCCGGAGAAATGCGCCGCGAACGACCTGGCCCTCTTCCGCTATGCCATCCGCTGGCTTCGCTTCGAGCTGTTCGGGGCCAGTAACGAGTGACAGGTGACAAGAGGTGGATCGTCCATCAGCTTGTCACTCGTCACTTGTCACTTGTCAAAGCATTTACGCCCGCTCTCATGACCACCGCCGCAATGCAACACGACATCGGCAGCACGAATGGGCAGCCGCTTGGCGCCGAGCGCACTCAAAAGCTGATGCGGGCCGCGGCCGGGTTCTGTGATCAGGAGGGGGGCTGCCACGGCCCGGACCACACCGTCCGGGTGCACCGGCTCGCCCTATGGATGGGCCGCGCGATGGGAGCCGATCTGGAGGTGCTGAGCGCGGCCGCCCTTCTCCACGACATCGGGCGGCGGGACGAGACCATCTCCCGGGGGCGGATCTGCCACGCCCGGCGCGGCGGGGAGCTGGCCCGGGAGATCCTGGCCGGCCTGGGCTTCGAGGCGGAAAGCATCGAGCGGATCGTGCACTGCATCGCCGCCCACCGGTATCGGAACGGCGAGGCCCCCGCCTCCCTGGAGGCCAAGATCCTCTTCGATGCCGACAAGCTCGACTCCATCGGTGCCATCGGCATCGGCCGCGCCTTCCTGTTCGCCGGCCAGGTGGGGGCCCGCCTCCACAACGAGAACGGCGTCATCGAGGGCACCGAGCCCTATTCCGTCGAGGACACCGCCTACCGGGAATTCAAGGTCAAGATGAGCCGGATCAGGGATCGGATGCTGACCCCCACGGGCCGGCGGCTGGCCGCGGAGCGCCACGAGTTCATGGAGATGTTTTTCGCCCGCCTGGAAAGCGAGATCAATCAGCTGCCGGTGGTGGATACCTGATAAGGACTGGCGACAGCTGCCGTTGTCAGCGAAGCGGCGGTCGTTGTCGTAATCGAGAAAATGACGATTACGACAACGATCGCGCCAACGAGGAATTGCAAGATAGAGAGAAGGCTGAGGCCTCAGAAAGAGGAGCAAGGGTATGTCGCCAGAAGTGAAGGTGATCGTGATCACCGGCTACGGCACCAACTGCGAAACCGAGATGGCGCACGGATGCCGGGTGGCCGGGGCGGAGCACGTGGACATCGTCCACATGAGCGA
This sequence comes from Deltaproteobacteria bacterium, assembly GCA_021788685.1. Taxonomy (GTDB): domain Bacteria; phylum Desulfobacterota; class Desulfobulbia; order Desulfobulbales; family UBA5123; genus JAJYKH01. The sequence continues at coordinate 12,708 of JAJYKH010000023.1, forward strand.
GCTGCTCTACGGCGAAAGGAAGCTCGACGACTACCACCTGCTCTGCCTGCCGGGCGGCTTCCTGGACGGGGATGACCTGGGGGCGGGCCAGGCCGGCGCCCACCGGTTCAAGCACGCCGCCGTCAAGGGCAGCGGCGAAAAGGTCCAGGAGCAGCTCGGCCGGTTCATCAAGGCGGGCAAGCTGGTGCTGGGGGTCTGCAACGGGTTCCAGATGATGGTCAAGACCGGCATCCTTCCCGGGCTCGGCGGCCGGTACGACCGGCGGGACGTGAGCCTCACCCATAACGATTCCAGCCGCTTCGAGGACCGCTGGGTGGCCCTCACCGTGAATGAAAAATCCCCGTGCGTCTTCACCCGGGGGCTCAAACAGCTCTACTTCCCGGTCCGCCACGGGGAAGGCAAGCTGGTGGCCAGGGACCAGACCGTGCTCGACCGGATCCAGGCCGAGGAGCTGGTGGCCCTCCGTTATGCCGACCTCCAGACCGGGGAGCCTACCATGCGCTACCCCGACAACCCCAACGGATCGCCAGACGGCATCGCCGGGCTCTGCGACCCCACCGGCCGCCTCTTCGGCCTCATGCCCCACCCCGAGGCGTTCCTGCACCGGACCAACCATCCGCGCTGGACGCGGGAGGAGCTGCCCGAGGAAGGGCAGGGGGTGGCGCTCCTGCGGAACGGGATCGATTTCATCCGGACCGAGCTGCTGTAACGCTTCCTTTGACAGTTGAGCCAATGTTGGATTTTCCCGACAGCGGACCTGCCACTGCGTATCCTCCCCCGCCGCCGCCACCCGCCCCACCCCGACGATCACCCGCGCCAGCCGGTCGTAATCGATCTCTTGGGAAGGTCCAGCGGGGTGCGGTGCCAGTGATAGCGGAAGGAGGCGGTGCCGGTGAGCATGAAAGCGGGGTAGCCTGGTTCCAGAAGGACCGGTGATCCGGCCAGCCGATGCCGGGCGACTGGCCGAGCTGCCGCGCCGCTCCGCCTGCCCCTGGCGGTGAAGAGCAGCCGCAGGGTCCCGTCCGCCAGAATAGGGATGAGGCTGTCGATCCCCGAGCTGCACGTCCAAGGGCATCACCGCCGCCCCCCGGCCCGGAAGGCCCCCAGGCGAGGCGATCCATTCCGCCCGGTTTTCGGCCAGGAGCGCCGCCCGATCTCCCGGCCCGGACCCCCGCACCGCCATTCCGGCCACCACCCGGCCCGCGGCTTCCCCAAGCTCCGTATACGACCAGACGCGCCGACCCTCGGCTTCCATGATCAGCAGGGCCGGACGGCCGCCGTGCTCGGCCAGGCCGGCCGCCAGGGATTGGATTGTGGGGAGGTGCGGGGGCATGTGGGTTCCTGGTGGAATCAATAAGGGCCTATTCTTCCATTAAATCACCCCGGTTGATATTTTGCTATGAAAAGAGGGAAACAGCAGATGCGGCATTTTCAAAGGAAAAGTTCTTGAAATCGGCGGTGGGAGAAAATCAGGGGAGGGGATAGGTGGAGGTTGTCGATCAATGTCTCATAAGTTGTTGCCGCATTTATCACCACTCATGGGTTTGCCGTTCTATTCTATTGCGAGTTGGTGCTATCCAAAAGATTGCGTGCCCAAGCTGTGGCTTCCTGGTGATGCTTTGCCACCCATTCGGCTTGAAGATGGAGCTCCGAAAGGATATTGCCCACCTGCGGCCAGTCGCCATTATCAATGGTTCTGGCAAGGGTCAGCCAGCGATGAGCCGCATTGTTATTACCGCAAAGCGCGGCATTGAGCTCGTGAGATAAAGGTATACTTTTGATAATCTCGTGCATGTTCATGCCAAGGAGTGCATCGATCTCGGAGAAAAGCCCCAACAAAAAAATAGATCCTGGCTGGTGAGGCCAGCAGGTTGTGCGGGAAGCGGTCAATTCCAAAAAACGGCCCCGGCGGATAGAGGTGAAGATTATCTCCCAAGCCCGTTGGGAGCTGTCGAGGTCCGCGAGGATCACCGCATTCAGCCATTGTTTGAGGGGAACTTCACCCATAATGACAATGGCCTGTGGGACAGATTGGATCTTCTGGCGCAGGGCGAAGGCGGGTGAATTGAGGAAGGTGAGAAGGCGGTAACTGAGGGATACATCTGTGCAAATAATATTAGCTAACTCGCTGATCTTGTAATCTTCTTTTGATAATTCCTGTAATAATTTAAATTTGGCGATTTTTTCTATTGATATTTTCCGGCCGGACATCACCTGGGGCCGGCTGAAATAATAACCTTGGAAATACCGAAAGCCTAGGCTTCGGGCGAGATCGTAAATTTGATGGTTCTCGATTTTTTCAGCAAGGAGCTCGCATTGATGCCTTTCAAGTCTCTGCGCGATACGAATGATCTCCGGGGGTTTCAGTTGGGCCATATCTACTTTGATAATATCAGCAATTTCCAAAAACGGCTCGAATCCGGGCTCGCCGACGAAATCATCCAAGGCGAGCCGGTATCCGGCTTCCTTGTATTTTCGGCAAGCCTCTACAACCTGCGGTATTGGCTGCACTGTTTCGAGGATCTCGATAATGCAGCCATCCTTGGGCAGGGCCAATGGCGCGCCTTTTAGCAGTAAATCTTGAGTAAAATTGATGAATGCCCTGTTTCCCTTTCGGAATCCCGAAGAGGCAATTGAGAAGCAGTCTGCAATCATTTGGGAGGTCGCCACAGTAGAATCGAAAATGCAGGCGGTAGTCGCTGTTGCGGAGTGGCGGAAGAGGAGCTCGTACCCGCATATCTGCTCATTCCGATCAAAGATCGGTTGCCGTGCTACGAATATAGGCTCGTAAGCTGTGGCGGAATGATGCATTGGGGTAGTCATTGGAGATTCACCTATAATCGGATGGGGTGCGAAGATCTATGATCTTGGAAACGTAGGTATCGATTTGTTCACATGTCTCGGCGGATAAATCCATATATTTGACACC
>JAJYKH010000364.1 GCA_021788685.1 Deltaproteobacteria bacterium
GCTGTAATATAACTCAATGAAGAGTGAAGAATGAAGAGTTAAAAAAGGATTTCCATTCTTAATTCTTCATTCTGGAGAACCATCGCCATGGCAAGCAATCTGGCGGAGCAGGTCCTGGCCGCCCTCAAGGGCCTGAGCCTCAATCAGAAAATCATTGGCGGCGTGATTCTGCTGGCGGTTCTGGGCGGGCTGGCGAGCCTCACCTTCTTTGAAAAGAAGGCCACCTACGACGTGCTGTTCAGCAACCTCACCCAGGAGGATGCGGCCGCGGTGTTGGGCAAGCTCAAGGAGCAGCGCGTGCCCTACGAGCTGACCGGCAACGGGACGACCATCATGGTCCCGGAGGCCTTGGTGTACGAGACCCGGCTGAACTTGGCCGGCCAGGGGTTGCCCCGGGGCGGCGGCGTCGGGTTCGAAATCTTCGACAAGACGAATTTCGGCACCACCGATTTCGTCCAGCGCCTCAACTACCAGCGGGCCCTCCAGGGCGAGCTGGCCCGGACCATCCGCGAGTTCGACGAGGTGGAGGAGGCGCGGGTCCACATCGCCACTCCCAAGGAGTCGGTGTTCGTGGAAGACCAGAAGCCGACCACCGCCTCGGTGAGCGTCCGTCTCCGCGGCCGGGAGACCTTGAGCAAGATGCAGATCCAGAGCATCGTCAACCTGGTGGCGAGCGCCGTCCCCGGGTTGACTCCCGAGAACATCACCGTGGTGGATACCGCCGGCAACCTGCTCTACCACAAGGACGGGAACCCGGATACCATCATGACCTCCGACCAGCTCGATTACGAGCTCGCCATCGAGGAGACCCTGCGCAAGAAGATCGAAGGGCTATTGGCCGGGGCGGTCGGGGCGGAGCATGTGCGGGCCCGGGTCACCGCGGAGCTCGACTTCGACCGCGTCAACCGGACCGAGGAGAATTACGATCCCGACGGGAAGGTGGTTCGCAGCGAGCAGGTGATCACCGAGAAGGACACCAGGGGCAGCAATGGCGCCGAGGGGGTTCCGGGAGCCAAAGGGGAAATGGAAGCCGCCTCCGCCGGGACGGCGACCGCGACCGGGGCCGGGGCCGGGGCCGATGCCGGGCAGGGGGGCCAAGGGGCGGTCGGCAATTCCTCCAGCCGCAACAACATGACCCGCAACTACGAGATCAGCCGGGTGACCAAGCAGGTGCAGCAGGCGACCGGCACCATCAAGCGGCTGTCCGTGGCGGTGATGGTGGACGGCACCTACCAAAAGGTCGTTGACAAGAACGGAAAGACGAGTCTAGAATACCGGCCGCTGCCGGCTGAAGAGATGCAACGCTTTGATAAAATGGTAAAAAATTGCATCGGCTACAATCAGGACCGGGGCGATCAGGTGGAAGTGACCAACATCTCCTTTGCCAAACCGGCCACGGCCGACACCGAGACGAATTCCCTCGACCAGTGGCGCGATTTGATCGAACGGCTGGCCATGCCCCTCATCTATCTCCTGTTGGCGATCGTGGTTCTCCTGTTCGTGGTGCGTCCCTTCTTCCGGCTGATGACCGCCAAGCAGCTGGAAGCCAGACGCACCGCCGAAGCCGCGGCAGGTTCCGAGATCACCTTGGGCGAGCGCGAGGATGACCTTTCCTTTTCACCCCGCGGCATGACCGATCAGGAGCGGATCTACAAGCTGGCGCAGAGCGATCCTTCCCGGGCCGCCGATCTGGTCCGGCGCTGGCTGCGGGAGGAGTAGGCAATGGGTTCGAGGGCCGCTTCGCTTGAAGTTGGAGGTCTGAGGCTTTCAGCCTTTCGCCTCCAACCTCCAACCTCCACCCCGCCGGCAAGGTTGAGGAACCAGCTCGCCCCCTTGAACGGCACCACAAATTAATCCATGGCCAAGCCCAAATCGAAAGAAGCCGGCACCGGCTCCTCCTCGAACCTCACCGGCCCTGAAAAAGCGGCCATCTTCCTGCTGACCCTGGGCGAGGATTTCGCCTCCCAGGTCTTCAAGCGTCTCGACGAGGACGAGATCAAGTCGATCGGCCGGCAGATGGCCAAGGTCGACCGGGTGGAAAAGGAGGACATGGCCGCCCTCCTGGAGGAGTTCAAGCTGGACGTGGGCGGCGACGACCTCTTCCTCTCCGGCAACGAGATGCTGGAGCAGGCCCTCAAGCGCGCCCTGCAGTCGGAGAAGGCCACCGCCATCCTCGAGGAGATCCGCTCCGATTGGAAGCTGACCCTCTTTCAGAAGGCGCGCAAGCTCGAGCCGAAGGTCCTCTCCAATTTCCTCCGCAACGAGCATCCCCAGACCATGGCCCTCGTGCTTTCCGTCCTCGACCACTCCCAGGCGGCGGCGGTCCTCTCCGAGCTGCAGGAGGACGTCCAGGTGGAAATCATCCTCCGCATGGCCGAGCTCGACAAAGTCAGCCCCGAGATCCTGGTCGACCTCGACCGGGTGCTCCAGGACGAGCTCCTCTCCATCGAGGGCATGGAGGGCCAGCGGCTGGGCGGCGTCCAGACCGTGGCCGAAATCCTCAACAACGCCGACCGGGCGCTGGAGGCCTCCATCCTGGAGGGGGTGGAGGAGCAGCGCGAGGCCCTGGCCGACGAGATCCGCAAGTTGATGTTCGTCTTCGAAGACCTGCTCGGGGTGGACGACCGCGGCATCATGGCCATCCTTAAGGAAGTGAGCACCGACGACCTCAAGCTCTCCCTGCGCACCGCCTCCGAGGACCTCAAGGAGAAGATCTTCAAGAACATGTCCTCCCGGGCGGTGGAGATGCTCAAGGAAGATATGGAAATCATGGGTCCGGTGCGGGTGAAGGACGTGGAGGCGGCCCAGCAGTCCATCCTGAAGATCGCCAAGCGGCTGGAGCAGGAAGGCAAGATCCAGCTCATGAGCGGCGGCTCCGATGAAGAATTCGTCTAAGATCGTCCGGGAAGGCGGCGGGTTGGCTGCCGTCCGGGCGGCGGAGATTTCCGAACGCTTCCTGCCGCTTGCCGAGCTGTGGGAGGCGGACGGATCCGCCGGTGAGCCGCGGCCAAACGAGGCCCTGGACCTCAAGAAACGGCAGGATGAAATCCTCGAGCAGGCCCGCCAGGAGGCCGAGGAGATCCGCAAGCGGGCCCGCGACGAGGGATATGCCAAGGGCGAGCAGGAGGGCCGGCAG
>JAJYKH010000365.1 GCA_021788685.1 Deltaproteobacteria bacterium
CAAACGATTCCTGCTTGGCGGGAACGGCTGGCAGGACAAGCCCCTGCCGGGCAACGTGCGCCCCCTGGGCCACGTCTACACCGCCGACCACAACGCCATCAACTGCTCGGCCCGGGCGGTGCTCAACGTGAACCGCGACAGCATGGCCCGCTACGGCTTTTCGCCGCCCACCCGGGTCTTCGAGGCGGCCGGGGCCGGGGCCTGCCTGATTACCGATTTCTGGCAGGGCATCGAAAACTTTCTGGAGCCGGATCGCGAGGTGCTCATCGCCCGGGACGGCGGCGAGGTGGCCGCCCATGTCGCCGGCCTCGACCCGGAGCGGGCGCGGGCGATCGGGGAGGCGGCCCGCCGCCGGGTCCTGGCGGCCCATACCTACGCCCACCGGGGGCGGCAGGTGGATGCGCTGCTGCGGGGCCGGGAGCAGGCGGGGGGAGCGGTCCAGTGAGCACCGGCTTCGACATCGTCATCCTCGGCCTCTCCATCACCTCCTCGTGGGGCAACGGCCATGCCACCACCTACCGCGCCCTGGTGCGGGCCTTGGCGCGCCGCGGCCACCGGGTGCTGTTCCTGGAGCGCGACAAGCCCTGGTATGCCGCCAACCGGGACCTGCCCCGGCCCCCCTTCGGGCGCACCGCCCTCTACGGCAGCCTGGCCGAGCTGCGGGAACGGTGGACGGACGCCGTCCGCGAAGCGGACCTGGTGATCGTAGGCTCCTACGTGCCCGAGGGAGTGGCGGCGGGCCGCTGGGTCCTGGACACCGCCCGGGGGGTGACCGGTTTTTACGACATCGACACCCCGGTCACCCTGGCCAAGCTCGCCCGCGGGGAAGAGGAGTATCTGAGCGCCGGCCAAATCCCCCGGTACGATCTCTATCTGAGCTTCACCGGCGGCCCCACCCTGGAGCGGCTGGAGCGGGAATACGGGTCTCCCTGCGCCGTGCCGCTCTACTGCTCGGTGGACCCGGAGCTCTATTTCCCGGAGACAGCCGATCCCGTCTGGGACCTCGGCTACCTGGGAACTTACAGCCCGGACCGCCAGCCAGCCCTGGAGGAGCTGCTGCTCGGCCCCGCCCGGGAGTGGCCGGCCGGCCGCTTCGTGGTGGCCGGGCCCCAGTTCCCGGACACCGGCGCCTGGCCGGCCAACGCCGGCCGGATCGCCCACCTTCCCCCGGGCGGGCACCGCCGCTTTTACAATGGCCAACGCTTCACCCTCAACCTGACCCGGGCCGACATGGTGGCGGCGGGCTGGTCGCCCTCCGTCCGGCTTTTCGAGGCGGCGGCCTGCGGGGTGCCGATCATCAGCGACTGGTGGCCGGGGCTCGATGCCTTCTTCGCCCCGGGGCGCGAGATCCTCATCGCCCGGAGCGGCCGGGAGGTGCTCGCTTTCCTCCGGGAATTGCCGGAAGCGGAGCGGGCGGCGATCGGGGCCCGGGCCCGGGAGCGGGTGCTGGCGGCGCACACCGCCGATCACCGGGCCGCGGAGCTGGAAGGGTACGTGCTGCCGGTGCTCGCCATGAAGAGAGGCCGCCAGGCCGCCGTCTGAGCCTGCGCCCTTGTGGGAGCGGGAAAGGAATGCAGCAACACAAATCGCCCTGCCGGGAGCGGGTACCGGCGCACGCCGTCACCCGTTTCCGCAAGGAGGAGTCATGCCGACGAGCCGATCCCAGGTGGTGAGGCCAGCAGCAACGAGCAAGGCGCCGCGGCAGCGGGGCATCACCAGCCGGCAGGGGAAGAAACGGATCCTGGTCACCGGGGGTGCCGGCTTCATCGGCTGTCACCTCTGCGAGCGGCTGCTGGCCCAGGGCCACGAGGTGGTCTGTCTCGACGACTTCAGCACCGGCTCCTTCGAGAACATCGCCCACCTCATGGCCCACCCGCGGTTCCACCTGCGGGAGCACGATATCGGCGAGCCCCTGGAGCTGGCCGTGGAGCAGATTTACAACCTGGCCTGTCCCGCCTCGCCGATCCATTACCAGACCGATCCGGTCCGCACCACCCGGACCAGCGTGCTGGGCGCCCTCAACATGCTCGAGCTGGCGAAAAATCTGCGGGTCCCCGTTCTCCAGGCCTCGACGAGCGAGGTGTACGGCGACCCCGATGTCCACCCGCAGCCGGAGGAGTACTGCGGCAAGGTCAACCCCGTCGGGCCGCGGGCGTGCTACGACGAGGGCAAGCGGTGCGCGGAGACCATTTTTTTCGACTACCGCCGCCAATACGGGCTGGAGATCAAGGTCTGCCGCATCTTCAACACCTACGGCCCCCGCATGCACGTCAACGATGGACGGGTGGTCTCAAACTTCCTCGTGCAGGCCCTCCAGGACAAGCCCCTCACCGTCTACGGCACCGGCGAGCAGACCCGCTCGTTCTGCTACGTGGACGACATGGTGGACGCCCTCATCAAGCTGATGTGGACGCCGTCCGGATTCACCGGGCCGATCAACCTGGGCAATCCGGTCGAGTTCACCATCCTCGCCTTGATCGAGCTGGTCCGCCAGGTGACCGGCTCCGGCTCGGAGATCGCGTTCTGCCCCCTGCCGGAGGACGATCCCCGGCAACGGCGCCCCGACATCACGCTGGCGAAGGAGGTGCTCCATTGGGCCCCCCGGGTCACCCTCCGGGAGGGATTGACCCTCACGGCCGCTTATTTTCACGAAAAGCTGCGCAAGGGCAGCCAGATCAAGCGGAGGCAGACAGCAGTGGCGGCGGGGGAGGCGGCTGCGGCCGGCCCCGCGGCGTGGGTCGATCACGCCTCATGAGTAGAAAGCACAACGCAAAGGCGCAAGGTCGCAAAGAAGAAAACAATTATAAAAAGAGCTTACCTTTGCGCCTCTGCGTCTTGGCGTTCGTAAAATAGCCTTTGCGAGCCTGTCATCATGATCGAAGCAATCAAGCTCTGGAATGAGCCGAACAATCTCTCCCACTGGGACTTCCAGATGGACCCGGAGTGGCGCCAGTTCAGCCGGATGGTCCAGCTGGCCGCCGAGGCCGTCCGGGGGCTCTGTCCCGATCTGCGGCTGGTGCTGGGGGGCATCGCGCCCATCGACCCGGGCTTCCTGCGGCTGCTGGCGAGCCACGGCCTGCTCGCCCACCTGGATGCGGTGGCGGTCCACGGGTTCCCGCTC
>JAJYKH010000366.1 GCA_021788685.1 Deltaproteobacteria bacterium
TCGTGGCCCTCGCCACAGGAGGATTCCTGTCAATAGGATCTCTTGTAGGTTTCGTAACCCTTTTTGGTATAACGCTTCGAAATTCCGTTATGCTGATCTCCCATTATGAGCACCTCGTGAATGTGGAAATGAAGGAATGGGGCCTCGAAACTGCAGTGCTGGGGGCATCGGAGCGGCTTGCTCCAATCCTGATGACGGCATCCGTCACCGCACTCGGCTTGCTGCCTCTTGCAGTCGGCAGCGGCGCTCCGGGACGTGAAATAGAAGGTTCAATGGCCCAGATCATACTTGGAGGACTCATAACATCCACTCTCCTTAATTTGCTTATCATGCCGGCGCTTGCTCTCAGATTCGGACGCTTCGAGCAGACCTGAGCGTAAGTGATCACAGGCACCGAATCTGCTTTGTCAGCGGCCTGTTCGCGTACCCGATACAGCCTCACAGGCCGTTTCCGCGCATCTCCGGCACCTGTGATCGCATACGAAAATGAGGGCAGGAGCCGTCTCGACGCACCGATGCCCCTGTGATCGGTTACACCTGAGCTTCTCGTCCGGCCGAATGGTTTTCCGGAGCAAGATTAGCAAGCATTTTCCCGGCGGGGCGGTATAATGCGCCGGCTGTCCGATTGCAGCCGGGGAGGAGAACAGCTCGCCCGAGCCTCGCCATTGTCCTTTTAGAAGGGGAGCATCGAGGGTGCATGAACCGGTATCTGCCTCTGATTCTCGCCGGGGTGCTGCTGAACGCCACGGCCCAGATCGCCCTGAAGCAGGGCATGCGCAACATCGGCCATTTCGGCTTCCGGCCGGAAAGCATCCTGCCCGTCACCCTGGCGGCGGCCACCAGCCCTTTCATCCTGGCCGGCCTGACCTGTTATGTGTTCAGCGTGGTGATCTGGCTGCTCGTGCTCTCCCGGGTGGAGGTGACCTACGCCTATCCCCTCCTGTCGGTCGGCTATATCGTCACCGCCCTGGCCGGCCGGTTCTTCTTCGCCGAGGCCATGGGCCTGACGCGCTGGTCGGGCATTCTGGTCATCTGTCTCGGGGTCTGGCTGATCACCAGGACCGCATAACCTTGATGATCTCGCAAAAAGCCACCACCCAGGCCAAGATGGCTCAGCACAAAAGTTCGAGATACCAAGGCGCGGTGGTTCGCGAAAGCGGAGACGTACATAAATAAGGTACGGTCGAGCATTTCGCGATCCGCCGCAACGCCGTAAACCGGACTTTTTGTGACGCCATCAACCTTTCTTTTTTGAAAGGATTGAGATTTCGGTTGCGGTGAGCCGGATGACGGGATAACGATTCCTGGTCTTTTTAATAAGGTCTTTCGAAAGCGAACGCCTTCCCCATTCCTCCCCACCTGTCGCATGAGAAAACACTTCCTGCCATTCTCCCGGCCCTCCATCAGCGAAGAAGAGATTGCGGCGGTGGCCGAGGTGCTGCGCTCCGGCTGGATCACCACTGGCCCGAAGAGCGCCGAATTCGAGAAGGAATTCCGCGGGTACTGCGGCGCGGAGGGGGCGGTGGCCCTCGCCTCAGCGACCGCCGGCATGCACCTGCTGCTGCAGGCCCTGGGGATCGGGCCGGGCGACGAGGTGGTAACCCCGGCCATGACCTGGGTCTCCACGGTGAACCTGATCGTGCTCGCCGGGGCGACCCCGGTCTTTGCCGACGTGGACCGGGAGACCCTGATGACCACGGCGGCGCTGATCGAGCCCTGCCTTTCGGCGCGGACCCGGCTGATCGTGCCGGTCCATTTCGCCGGGGCCGCCGCGGACATGGCCCCCATCCGCCGGCTGGCCGCGGCCCGCGGCATCCCCCTGGTGGAAGATGCCGCCCATGCCGCCGGCACCGAATACCAGGGAAAGAGGATCGGCCGTTCCGGCACGGCCATTTTCTCTTTCCATCCCATCAAGAACATGACCACCGGCGAAGGGGGCATGTTCTGCTCCGACGACCCGGAGCTGCTGGAGCGGGTCCGCCGCCTCAAGTTCCACGGCCTGGGCGTGGACGCCTTCGACCGGTCCATGCAGGGCCGTTCCCCCCAGGCCGAGGTCCAGGAGCCGGGGTACAAGTACAACCTGACCGACATCGCTGCGGTCCTCGGCCTGGGCCAGCTCCGCCGCCTGGACGGGTTCATCGCCAAACGGGCCGAGCTGGCCCGCCGCTATGCCGAGCGGCTTGCCGAGGTCCCGGAGATCCTGCCCCTGGCGGTGCCGCCCTGGCCGATGCGCCACGCTTGGCACCTTTATATTGTCCGCCTGGATATCGAGCGGGCCGGCATGGGCCGGGATGAATTCATGGCCGAGCTGAAGAAGAGAAACATCGGCACCGGCCTGCACTTCAGGGCTGTCCACCAGCAGAAGCACTACCGGCAGGCGCTCGGCCTTCCCCCGGGGGCGTTGCCCGCCACCGAATGGAATTCCGACCGCATCTGCTCCTTGCCGCTCTTCCCTGCCATGGAGATGGAGGACGTGGACGACGTGGTCGCGGCCGTGAAAGAGGTGCTTTCCAGATGAGCGTTCCCGCGCTTTCGGTGGTGATCCCCGTGTTCAACGAGGCGGGCAACCTTCCGGAGCTGATCCGCCGCTGCCTGGCGGCCTGCCGCCAGACAGAGCACCCCTTCGAGCTCCTCCTGGTGGATGACGGGAGCAGTGACGGCTCCACCGCGCTCATCGCCAGCGCGGCGGGCAGCGAGCCGGAGATCGTGGGCGTGGTCCTCAACCGCAACTACGGCCAGCACGCCGCCGTTTTCGCGGGGCTCGCCCAGAGCCGGGGGGAAATGGTCATCACCCTGGACGCGGACCTCCAGAACCCGCCGGAGGAGATCCCCAATCTGGTGCGGGAGATGGAGAAAGGCTACGACGTGGTGGGCACGGTGCGCAGCAACCGGCAGGACTCGCTCTTTCGGCGGCTCTCCTCCGCCCTGGTCAACAAGATGGTGCGCCAGGCCACCGGGGTGATGATGCACGACTACGGCTGCATGTTGCGGGCCTACCATCGCCCCATCGTGACGGCGATGCTCCAGTGCGAGGAGCGCTCCACCTTCATCCCCATCCTGGCCAACAGCTTCGCCCGCCGGACCTGCGAGATTCCGGTCCAGCACGCCGCCC
>JAJYKH010000024.1 GCA_021788685.1 Deltaproteobacteria bacterium
CTCCACCGGCCGCACCGGCTTGAGAATATAATCGATGGCGCCGGCGGCGAACGCTCCATTCAAAGTGGAGACATCATTGACCCCGGTGATCATGACCACGGGCACATCCCGGAACCGCTCGTCCTCCTTGATCAGGCGGCAGGCCTCGATCCCGCTCATCTCCGGCATGATGATGTCGAGGAGAATGAGATCCACCGGCTCGATGAACATGGGGCCCTGCTTTCCGATCCCCAGCCACTCAAGGGCCTCCCGCCCGGAAGTGGCGGTGGTCAGCCGCCGGTAGCCCCCCTGCTGCAGCTTATGAAACAGCAGCGCCAGGAACGTGGGCGAATCGTCCACCAGGAGAATGTGCGGGTCGGATGGCATTGTCATGTAGGTAACTCTGCGCAAGAAGGCTCTTTTTGTCGGGCCGACACCTTATTCTTTTCCGGAGCCGCTGTCAATGTGGAAAGGGATTCGGGCCTGGCGGGCGGGAAGCCGGTGTGGTAACAAATGGCTTTTGCCCGCACGCCGCACCCGGACCTGCATGGACTGCGGCACGGACGGACACCACAAAGGAGAAACGATGTACACCCCCATCATCGGCACCCTGGGCTATGTGCTCTCCCCGGACCGCGTCCGGACCCTGCTCGTCTACCGGAATGCCCGGCCGAACGATGTCCACCTTCTTAAATATAATGGCTTGGGGGGCAAAATGCACCCCGGCGAGGACGTGGTCACCTGCATGCGGCGGGAGATCCGGGAGGAGGCGGGGATCGAGTGCGAGGAGATGGTGCTGCGGGGAACGATCAACTGGACGGGATTCGGGCCTGGCGGCGAGAGCTGGCTGGGGTTCATCTTCCGGATCGACCGCTTCCGGGGCACCCCGTTCGCGAGCAACCCCGAAGGGGTCCTCACCTGGGAGCCGCTGGACCGACTCTCCGAGCTCCCCATGTGGGAGGGGGACCGTTTCTTCCTGCCCCTGGTCTTCGACGCCGACCCCCGCCAGTTCCACGGCTGGATGCCGTACGAGAACGGAAGGCCGGTGAATTGGCGGTATGAGAGGCTGTGAGCGGCGGCTTTGCCGCCGATTGGAGGCTTGAGAAGGTTGGAGGCCGGAGGCAAGGGCACAAGCAGTTGCTCAACCTCGGCGAAGCGCTCCTCCAACCTCCAACGAATTTTCCTATCTCCCGGACCGGGAGATCTCGGCTACTCTCAGACGAAGCAATGGGGGTCGCTCGCGTCCCAGGCGTAGGCGTACAGGTAGTCGTTGATCTTCAGGAGCTGGTCCTGGCTCAGCTTGTTCCAAACCCCGTCTTTCGCGCATTCCGGATACCGGGTGGCGAACACCCTGGTCCACCCCTTCATGGTGGTGGACTCGGAATACAAGAACTCGGCCCCCTGGGCATTGCCCCGGTGGTGGCAGCTTTTGCAGCTGTTCTCGAACAGGTGATAGCCGTCTTCCAGGTTCTTGAAAGTCAGCAGCCGGCAGGTTTTGGTGGCGGCATCGAACCGCTTGCTCGGCCGCGCCTGCGCCGCGATCAGCCCCACGCCCATGGAAATCCCCAGGGCCATCACCGTTGCGAGCACCTTCTTCCTCATGCCTTCACCTCCTTAGTTTTGCTTCTTCGAAGAAATTATTCCGCAGCCACCGACCGCCAGGCGCACTGCCACGTTTCCTCCAGATGGTCCGGGAGCGGCCCCGGCAGGGCGCCGTCGAGCCGCAGGTAGATCATGCGGATGGCGCCGCCGAACAGGCTGGTCGCCGCCACCACCGGCGCCATGACCCGGATCTCCCCGGTTTCGATTCCAGCCGCCACCATCTCTTTCATCAGCTCGAAGGGCCGGGAGGAGCAAATCGGTTTTTCCCCGGGCAGGAACTCCCGGTGCCGGGCATAGAGAATAAACTGCATGGCCTCGGGGCACCTCTCGGTCAGCTCGTAAAGGTGGGCCACCACCGCCCGGCAGCGGTCGTGGGCGGAGCCGTGGGCGGCGGCGATCTCCTCCATGGCCTGGGCCATGGTGCCGACCAGGCCGTCGTAAAGCGCCCGGGCGATGGCCTCCTTGCCCTTGAAATGGTGGTAGATGGAGCCGATGCTGACGTCCGCCTCCCGGCGGATGTCGTGCACCGAGGTGCTGAAGTACCCGCGGACGGTGAAGAGATGGAGAGCGGTTTCCAGGATGAGGGAGCGCCGGCTGTCCTTCTCGGGGAGGCACATGACAGGTCCTTGCCATTAGAACGAACGTTCGTTCTAACCTAGCAGGCGCCCGGACGGAAGTCAAACAATTTCGGAATCCCATGGACAAGCCCCGCGCCCTGCGCGGCAGAGAGATGCCGGAGCAGATTGGAGGAACGGAGCCGCTGGTGTTTTTCCTTTTGATTTCCGGAGGCTTGAGGTATCCATGAGCACTCGGCTTGATTTTGCTTCTTCCCTGAAGGGATCGACAGATGGACGAGCTTTCCCGCCTCCGAAGAGCCAAGGAGGGCGATACCGCGGCCTTCGGGGAGCTTCTGGCCCAATACCAGGACCGGATCTTCAACCTGTGCCGCTATCTCCTGGGAAACCGCCAGGATGCCGAGGACGCCGCCCAGGATGCCTTCGTCAAGGCCTTCCGGGGGCTTAAGCGCTTCGAGCCGGCTGCTTCCTTCTCCACCTGGCTGTACCGGATCGCCGTCAACACCTGCCACGATTATCGGCGGCGCTTTTTCCTGCGCTCGCTCCTCCACGCCCCCGACGGGGAATCGGTCCTAGAGGGGCTCCCCTCCCCCGCCCCCTGCCCGGAAACCGCCTATGCCGCCCGGGAATCCCTGGAGGCACTCCGGGCCGCCCTGACCGCCCTGCCAGTAAAATTGCGGCTCGTCATCATTTTGAAAGAGCTGGAAGGCCTCCCCTACGAGGACATGGCGGCGGTGCTGGAGGTCTCGGTGGGCACCGTCAAATCGCGGCTGTTTCGGGCGCGGGAAGAGTTGAAAAAAAAGATGCGGAGCCAGGGAACAAAACAGGGCCCCGAACGTTAAAGAGAATGGTGCGGCCATGAAATGCGCGAAAGTCGCCAAGAGCCTCTCCCCCTACGTGGATGGTGAGCTGGGGGAAACGGAACGCCGGGAGGTGGAAACCCATCTGGCGCAATGTGGACGGTGCGCCGGAGAGCTCGCCGAGGCCCGGCGCCTGCAGCAGCTCCTGAGTCAAGCCGAACGATTCGCCGCGCCGCCGGGCTTCCGGGCCGAGGTCATGGCAAGGATCGATGGCCGGTCTTCACCGGGGCTCTCCTGGAGTGCGGTCTCCGGGGGGATGGCCAGGGCTTTCGTGGTGGTGGCGGCGATCACCGCGGGGGTCATGTCCGGCTCCCTTCTGGCAAGAGGCATCGCCCCTCCCCAAAAGGGGGCGCCACTGATCGAGACCTTGGGACTGGAAGTTTTTGAAGCGCTTCCTCCTGGTTCGCTGGGGAGGGCCTATCTCGCCTTGACGGAGGAAAGACGATGAGAGCCGGCTTCCTGAAGATCGCTTTGGCCGTTTCCCTGCTGTTCAACCTCTCCGCCCTGGGAGCCGCCGGTTACTTTTATGCCGAGAGGCACAATTGCTGGGTATCCCCCTGGGGGGCCAGGATGGGAAAGGACAAATTCCTCTTCGAGGAGCTTGCCCTGCGGCCCGACCAGATGCAAAAGATGCGGGAAAAGGCGATCCCCTTCCGGGCTTTGATCGACAGCAGGCGAGAAGAAATAGCACAGAAAAGGGAGCATCTCTTTACCCTGCTGCGAAGCGACGTCCCTGACGTCAACGCCATCAAGGCAACGGTCGCGGAGATCAGCGGCATCAGGGCGGAGATTGAGGGAATGGTGGCAACGCACATCCTGGAATTCAAGAATTCGCTGGATAAAGACCAGCAGAAGAGGTTCCTCGATTTGCTGCAGAACAGAACCCGAGAGGGGCAGTCGGGCTGTACGCCGATAGGATCCAATTGAAGGCACCCGGCAAATCGTGCTGCCCGGCTCTGTCATTGCGGTTTTACGAGTCAAGGAAGGGAGAAGAGATATCCATGTGCTTCCGGCGGGAGTTGAAAAGAGGGATCAAGAGAGCGGCCATCTCGCTGGTCATGTCGGTGCTCGTCGCCGGCAACGGACAGGCGGCAGAGCCCCTCACCCTCGATGAGGCGGTAACGGCCGCCCTGAAGAACCATCCCCAGGCAATCGAGGCCAGAGAGAACCTGAAGGGGGCCGAAGCCCGGACCGGGCAGGCCTTGGCCAGCTACTACCCCCAAATCAATATCGCCGCCGATTGGAGCAAGGGGCGCTCCTTCCTGACTCCCCTGGAAAGTATCCAGGAAACCGAAGTTCATACCGATGCCCTGTACCTCAAACAGACCATTTACGATTTCGGCCGGACCGCGGGCACGGTGGCAGCGGCGCGGGGCAATCGCGCTGCCGCTGCCGAGGCGCTTGCCATCACCCGGCAGGACATCGCCTTCCGGGTAAAAAACGACTTCGACCTGCTGCTGGCCGCCGGGAAGCAGGTTACTGCCACCCGGGAAACGGTCAGGGCCAGGGAAGCGGTGCTCGGTCAGGCTCGGGAATTTTTTCACCAGGGAATCAGACCGAAGGTGGACGTGGCCAAGGCGGAGGCGAACCTCTATGCGGCCAGAACGGCCCTGATCCGGGCCGAGAACAACCAGGACCTCGCCCGGGTCGAGCTTGCTCAGGCCATGGGGCTTCCCTCCTTGGAGGATCGTCCTCTGGTGGAGCCTTCTCCTGCCCCGGAACCGGTGCCCGAACGGCTCCAGGCCCTGCAAGACGCGCTCGCCGAGAGGGCGGAGCTGAAGCAGCTCGACGCCTTGAAATCCTCGGCCGCCGCCAGCCTGAAGACCGCCAGAAGCGGCTATCTCCCCACCCTCTCTGGAATTGCGAGCGTCGGCTATGCCGACCGGGACTTCCCCCCGGAAGGCAATGTATGGGCCGCGGGCTTGGACCTGACGGTGCCGCTTTTTTCCGGGTTCTCCACGGTGGAGCAGGAAAAAGAGGCCGTGGCCCGCCTGCGGGCCGTCGAGGCCCGGCGAAACGATGAGCGGCTGCAAGTCGTGAAGGACGTGGAATCGGCCTGGCTCGGCATCAAGGAAGGCGCCGCCCGCATGGCTTCGACCGAAAAGGAAGTGGCGGCTGCCAGGGAAAACCGGGCCCTGGCCGAGGGGCGCTACCAGGAAGGGGTCGGCAGCATCATCGAGGTCACCGACGCCCAATCCCAGGCCCTGGATGCGGAAACAGCCCATATCCAGGCCGTCTACGATTACCGTACCGCCTTGGCCCGGCTCGACCGCGCCATGGGAAAAGAATGATGGCGTCGCAAAAAGTTCGATTTACGGCGTTGCGGCGGGTCGCGAAATGCTCGACGTACCTTCTGTACGCCTCCGCTTTCGCGACACCACCGCGCCTTGTCTATCGAACTTTTGTGCTTAGCCATCCGGATGAAAAATTCGACTTTCTGCGAGATTGTCAAGAGTGAAGGAGATAAGAATGAACGTGCCGAAGACCCTGGCCGGAAAGAAAAAGTATCTGCTCTGGCCTCTCGTCCTTGCAGCCGCAGCCGTCCTGCTCAAGATGACTCTCCTCGCCCCGCCGCGAGTCAGGCAGGTGCGGGTGGAAGAGCGCGACCTGACGGCGCAGGTTTACGGCAACGGCACGGTCGAGGCCAAAGTGGTGGTGGGCGTCTCCAGCAAGATCACCGGCAAGATCGTCGAGCTGGATGCCGATCAGGGAGATCAGGTGCGGCGGGGCCAGCTCCTTGCCCGGCTGGAAAACGACGATTTCAGGCAGGAGCAGCTCCAATCCGAAGCCGGGGTGAAGCGGGCGGCGGCCAACCTGAACGAAGAGGAGGCCAACCTCCAGAAGGCCCTGGCCAATGTGGCCCTGGCCGAGAAGAATACCCAGCGGTTCAGAATTCTGGCCGGAAAAAATCTGGTTTCCAAGCTGGAGGCCGAGCAGTACGACAATACCTACCAGGTGGCCAAGGAGGAAGTCGCCCGCTGCCAGGCCGCCCTGGCGGCGGCCCGGATGGAGCAGGCCGCGAACCGCGCCAATCTCGGCTTTGCCCGGAGCAAGGTCGCCGATACCCTGATCCACGCTCCGCAGGATGGGATCATCATCACCCGGGACCTGGAAAAAGGGGCCACCGTGGTGCCGGGGATGTCAATTTTCACCCTGGCCGACCCGCAAACCGTCTGGGTGAAGGCCAACGTGGACGAATCGCAGCTCAGGGGGGTCGCGGTCGGCAAGAAGGCCCTGATTACCCTCCGTTCTGCGGCCAACAAGCAGTACCCCGGCCAGGTGGCCCGCCTTGGCCGGGAAAGCGACCGGGTCACCGAGGAGCTGGAGGTGGACGTGGCCTTTTCCCCGCCCCTGAAGGACTTCCGGCTGGGAGAGCAGGCCGATGTGTACATCGTGACCGAAGCGAAGAAAGGCGTGCCCTCCCTTCCCGCCGCCGCCTTGGTGAGCAGGGGGAAGAAGCGGGGGGTCTGGGTGGTGGCGAACGGCAGGCTGCAATTCAGGCCGGTGACCGTGGGCATCGAGGACCGCCGCAATTTCACGGAAATCGTGGCCGGGCTCGACCGGAGCGAGCGGGTCGCGCTCGCGCCGCGGCCCGAGATGATGAAGCTCCAGGACGGGATGAAGGTCCGGGTGGTGCCATGAACCTCGCCCTGCGCGACATCCGCTACCACCGGGGCCGATTCATCCTCACCTCCATCGGGCTGGGTCTTCTCCTCGGCGTGGTGATGAGCATGGGAGGGATCTACCGGGGCCTGTTCGCCGACGCCCTAGCTGTGCTCAACTCGACCAAGGCCGATCTCTGGGTGGTCCAGCAGGACACCAACGGCCCCTTTGCCGAAAACTCCCGCATCCCGGAGGACATCCGCTACCGCATCGCGGCGGTGCCGGGGGTGGCGGCCGCCGCGCCCCTTTCCTTCGAGACCCTCCAGATCGACCGCCAGGGCAAGCCGTTCCGCTTCTTTCTCATCGGCTATGACCTGAACGGCTTCGGCGGCCCGCCGGCCATCATCGCCGGCCGGAGCATCCGCCAGAAACATTACGAGATGGTGGTCGCCAAGGCGATGAAGATGGCTCTCGGGGAAAAAATCCATCTCGGGCTCCACGACTACACGGTGGTGGGAATCACCGGCAAGATCGTTTCCGCGAGCGGCGACCCGGCGGCCTACGTCAGCCTGGCCGACGCCCAGGAGATCCAGTTTCAGAAGGACAACGACGCCATCCGCAACGACCGGGAAAGGATCGGAGCCAATCTGTCTGAGATTCAGATCCTCACCCCGGCCCAGGCGGGATACCTGAAACAGAATGTCGCCAGCATCGCGGAAACCACCCACATCGTCAATACCGTGGTGGCCCGGCTCGCCCCGGGCGCGGACCTGGGGGAGGTGCAGGAGCGGATCGGCCGCTGGAACCATTTCCGTGCCATCTCCAGCGACGAGCAGGCCACGATCCTGACCATGGGCATGATCCAGAAGGCCAAGATGCAGCTGGGCCTGTTCAGAATCATCCTTCTGGTCATCTCCGCCGTCATCATTTCCCTCATCATCTACACCAGCACCCTGGACAAGATCAGGGTCATCGCCACCCTGAAGCTGATCGGCTCGCAAAACCGGGTGATCGTCGGCATGATCCTCCAGCAGTCGCTGCTCATGGGAGTCATCGCCTACGCGGTCGGCTGGATCCTCATCTCCTTGACCTACGAGCATTTTCCGCGCCGCATCGTCCTGGAGCCCTTCGACCTGCAGGCCCTCTTCGTCATCGTGATCGCCATTTGCACGATCTCGAGCCTGGTGGGGATCCGGAAGGCGCTCAAGGTGGAGCCGGCGGAGGCCCTGGGCGGGTAAGCCATGTACGCCATCGAAGTGGAGCGACTGACCAAGATATACGGGAAGGGGGAGACGGCGGTCACCGCCCTTTCGGACGCCACCTTCCAGGTCCGGCCGGGAGAGCTGGTCGCCATCCTGGGCCCCTCGGGCTCAGGGAAGACCACCCTCCTCACCGCCATCGGACTGATCAACGAGCCGACCCACGGCCGGCTGGCCATCGGTGGCGCGACCATTGCCGACGAAGGCTGGCTCCGGGGCCTGGACCTCAAAAAAATTCGCCGGGAGCGCCTCGGCTTCATCTTCCAATCGCACAACCTGATCCCTTTCCTCACCGCGCAGGAAAACGTCATGGTGGCCTTGGAGATCAACGAAGTGGGGCGGGCGGAGGCGAAAAAACGGGCGGGCGAGCTCTTGACCGCGCTCAATCTGGGCCATCGCCTGCACAACTATCCTTCCGCCCTTTCCGGCGGCGAATGCCAGCGGGTGGCCATTGCCCGGGCCATCGCCAACCGGCCGCAAGTGATTCTCGCCGACGAGCCAACCGCCGCCCTGGACACGGAAAACGGCAAGAACGTCATGGGGCTGCTCAAGAAGCTGGCGGTGGAGAACCATTCGGCGATCCTGGTCGTCACCCACGACCACCGGATGGTGGAAGGATTTGACCGGATCTTCCAGGTGAGTGACGGCCGGATCGTGGGAGAGACCGGAAACGCGGGATCGGCATGAAGGAAGGCGTATCCGTAAAAGAGATCTTCAAGGTCTTTCTCAAGATCGGCACCTTCGCCTTCGGCGGCGTGTACTCCATGCTCGCCTTCTTCGAACGGGAGCTGGTGACGAAGAAAGAGTGGCTCACCCACGAGGAATTCGCCGAGAGCGTGGTGATCGGCCAGATGACCCCGGGACCGCCCATCGTCAACACTGGGATCTTCATCGGCTACAGCCTGCGAAAGCTGGCCGGGGCGCTCGCCACTGTAATCGGCCAGGTCCTGCCGTCTTTCCTCCTGGTGCTGGTCCTTTCCTTTCTCTACATCAAGTTCAGGGAGATCGCGCTGGTGCAGGCCGTGCTGAAGGGAATCGGCGCGGCCGTGGTCGGCCTTCTCGCCTCGGTCATCTACAAAATGGGCGCGAAGCTCCTCAAGAGGCCGAAGAACATCCTGTTTGCCGTGCTCGCCTTCCTGGGCCTCGCCGCCTTCAAGCTCAACCCCATCGGCCTGATCGTGGCGGCCGGCCTCGCCGGGCTGCTGATGTTCGGAGGAGAATGACCGGATGGAAATCCTTCAGTTTTTCTGGACGATCTTTTACATCAACTTCTTCACCATCGGCGGCGGCTACGTCATGCTGCCCCTGCTGCAGCGCGAGGTGGTCGATCATCATCACTGGCTCAGCACCAGGGAGTTTGCCGACAGCATCGCCGTGGGCCAGGTCACCCCCGGGCCGCTCACCATCATGAACGCGTTCATCGGCAGCAAGATATTCGGCTTCTGGGGCGCGCTCGGGGCGGTGGTCTTTTCCTACCTGCCTTCGATCATCCTGGTGACCCTGGCCAGCCACTACTACCTGAAATTCAAGAGCTCCCGGATCGTCGCCGCGAGCTTCAGCGGGATTCGGCCGGCGGTCATCGGCCTTCTCGGCGCGGTTGCGCTCACCCTGTTCCGGGCGTCCGTCGTGGACCTTCCCACCGGACTCATCGCCGCCGGCGCTTTTGCCCTGCTGGTGCTTGCGAAGGTGGAGCCGACCCTGGTGATCCTGGGGGCGGGGGTGGCGGGGGCGCTGATCTACTGATCGCCCATCCGGCTCCAGAATTCGACTGGAGGCCGATACCGCGCATTTGCACCACCCGGTGATGGCTCCCGGAGGGGAGATTTCTTCTCCCTTTTTATCCTGTGATGCCTCACGGAGAAAGGAAGCCCTCCAGCCATTGGTCCAGCGCTCGGTCTACCGCGGAAACGGATTTCGCTGCGGTGGCTGAAAACGCTTCACGATACCCGAACGAGTCGCCGCCAACCGTCAGCAGCAGGGCCTGGGGGGCGCAGCCGGGGTCAAGCAGCCGGGCCAGCGCCAGCACCCCGGCCGGGTCGAGGTGGTGGGTGGTGGGGTGGTGCCGGGGGAAGCGGGGGACGATCTCCTCGCAGGCGATCCGGCCGGGCGGGAGGCGGCAGGTCGCATCGATGAAAATGACCCGCTCGGAGCCGCTCACAGCTTCGGCGACCTCGGGCGTGAGCTGCTGGAGGACCAGGACCTCGATGTCGCGCCCCCTTCCCTCCTGCTCCACCTTCCGGGCCAGCCGCTCGGCCACGTGGTAGCCCAGGCCGTCGTCGCCCCGCAGGGGGTTGCCGTAGCCGATGATGGTCAGGCGGGGCATGGGGGCAATCCTAGCCTATGCATCATTCCCGCCGAGCCTCATGGATCACCATCCCGTCCGGCCCCAGGAGCTGCACCCGCATGGGCATCTGGCCGATGGCGTGGCTCGCGCAGCTCAGGCAGGGGTCGAAGGCGCGGACCACCGCTTCCAGGCGGTTGAGGGTCCCGTCGCTGATCTCCGGGCCGGTGATGAAGCTCTTCGCCGCCTGGAGAAGGCCCCGGTTGATCGCCCAGTTGTTGAAGCCGGTGGCGATGGTCAGGTTCACCCAGATGACCAGCCCCTGGTCGTCGATCTTGTAGTGGTGGATGAGCATGCCCCGGGGGGCCTCGGCCAGGCCGATCCCCTCGTTGCGGTTGGGCTCGGCCTTGGCCTGCACCCGCTTGTCCAGGGCCGGCTGCGTGAGCATCGCGCCGATCTTCTCGATGGCGTGGAGCACCTCGATCATCCGGGCGTAGTGGTAATGGAAGGAGCTCAGGACCACGCCCCGCTCGAGCGCCCGGAATTCCGACCATTCCTGGGCCGCCAGAGGGGTATCGACCTGATCGACGATGTTGAGACGGGCGAGCGGCCCCACCCGCACGATGCCGTCCGGGGTGCCCCCGGAAGACGCCTCGGCCCCATCCGCCTTCCGGAAGCGGGGGAACTTCATGTAGGTCCACGGCTCGGCCGCTTCGGACAGGTACTCCGGGGAGCGCGCGGGGTCCAGCCGATCCGCCACGATCTTCCCGGTGGCGTCCACCACCCGCACCCAGCCGTTGCTGTATTCCAGCTCGCCGTTCGGCCCCACGATCCCCATGAACAGGGTGGGGAAGTTGGCGAAGGCGCGGATCTCGGGGCCGAACCGCTCCATGATCCGCTTGAGCCAGGCGAGCGAGCGCTCAATCGCGGCCAGGGCCTCGGGCTGGAGGGCCAGGATCTCCTCCCTGGCCTTTTCGGTAAGCGGGGTGGCCACGCCGCCGGGCACGATCCAGCCCGGGTGCACCCGCTTGCCGGTGTGGGCGAGGAGGGCGATCACCTGCTGGCCGAGCTTCCGGAGGAGCACCCCGTCGCGGGCGAGCTGCGGGTCCGCCGCCGCCACCCCGAACAGGCTGCGCGTGGCCGGCTCCGCGTCCATGCCCAGGAGCAGGTCCGGCGCCGAGAGATAGAAGATGCTCAGCGAATGGGATTGGATCACCTGGGCCAGGTTGGCGAGCTTCCGCAGGCGGGCACCCTCCTCCGGGATGGTGACCGCCAGGATCCCGTCGCACGCCTTGGCCGAGGCAAGCGCGTGGCTCACCGGACAGATGCCGCAGATGCGCTGCATGATGAAGGGCAGCTCGTAGAAGGGGCGGCCTTCGCAGAACTTCTCGAAGCCCCGGAGCTGGGTGAGGTGCAGCCGGGCATCGGCCGGCCGCCCTTCCTCGTCCAGGCGCACGGTGATCTTGGCATGCCCCTCGATGCGGGTGACCGGGGCGATCTCGATCCGGGTGGGGCCGTTCGCTGCCATGGCCTCCGATCCTCCTAACCGAAACGGTTTTTGATAGCCGGCTGGCGGCCGGCCAGCAGCTCGTCGAGCACGTGGTGAATCAGGTCCGCCGACGGCGGGCAGCCCGGAACGAAGAAATCCACCGGGATGACCTCGTGGACGGGCCGCGCCTCGGGCAGCAGGGCGGGCACCTCGGGGCCGGGCTGCACCGGGGCTTCCGCGGTCTCGGCGAAGACCCGCTCGATGATCGCCGCCACCGGAAAGGGGTTCCGGTAGGCCAGGATGTTGCTGGTGACCGCGCAGTCGCCGAGCGAAACGAAGGTCCGGGTGCGCTCTCGCATGAGCCGGACGAAACGGGCCTGCTCCTCGTTCCCCACCGCCCCCTCCACCAGGGCGATGTCCACCGCGGGCGGGTACTCCTTGGCGTCCACCAGGGGGCTGTAGACCAGCTCCATCCGGTCGGCCAGCGCGAGCAGCCGCTCATCCATGTCGAGGAAGGACATGTGGCAGCCCGAGCAGCCGTCGAGCCAGACGGTGGCCACTTTCGGCTTGCTCACGGCCGCGCCCCCCGCATCATCGTCAGGTAGGGAAGGAACTTGTGCTCCTTCCGCCCCTCGATGACGGACAGCCCCTTCTGGGAGATGGCCCCCACCGGGCAGACGTTGACGCACTTGCCGCAGCTGGTGCACGTGGGCGATTCGCCCCAGGGCTGGTTGAGATCGGTGATCACCCGGTTGTGGATGCCCCGCCGCATCATCCCCAGGGTGTTGGCCCCCTCGATCTCCGAGCAGGCCCGGATGCAGCGGGTGCAGAGGATGCAGCGGTTGTGGTCGAGCACGAACAGGTCGTGGGTGGCATCGATCCCGAAGCGGGGATAGAGGTAGGGATAGCGGACGTGGTCCACCCCCAGCTCCAGGGCCAGGGCCTGCAGCTGGCACCGCCGGTTGGCCACGCAGACGGCGCAGATGTGGTTGCGCTCGGCAAGGAAGAGCTCGATGATGCTGCGGCGGTACCGGTGCAGCCGCTCCGAATGGGTGGTGACCTCCATCCCCTCCCAGATGGTGGTGGTGCAGGCGGAAAGGAGCTTCCCCATCCCCTTGACCTCCACCAGGCACAGCCGGCAGGCGCCCACGTTGGTGAGGCCCTCCAGATGGCAGAGGGTCGGGATCCAGATCCCGTGCTCGCGGGCCGCCTCCAGGATGGTCTGGTCCTCCCGGCCCGCCACGTCCCGGCCATCGATGATCAGGGTCTTGACCCGCCGCTCGGTTGCCATGCCGCTACCTCCGCGCCCGCGGGCGCTTCGCTCGATTCAGCCGCCCGCTCCCATCGTGCACACCCCCGCCGGGCAGCGCTTCTCGTCGATGTGGGCCAGGTACTCGTCCCGGAAATAGCGGAGGGTGCTCAGCACCGGGTTGGGGGCCGACTGGCCCAGGCCGCACAGGCTGGCGTGGCGGGCCAGGTCGCACAGCTCCTCCAGCATCTCCAGGTCGCGGCCGGTGGCGCTGCCGGTGGTCATCTTCTCCAGCAGGTGGTGCATCTGGACGGTGCCCACCCGGCAGGGGATGCACTTGCCGCACGACTCGCTCATGCAGAACTGCATGAAGTACTTGGCCACGTCCACCATGCAGGAGGTCTCGTCCATGACGATCATCCCGCCCGAGCCCATGATGGAGCCCGCCTGGACGAGGGACTCGTAGTCCACCGGCAGATCCAGGCTGGCTTCCGGGATGCAGCCGCCGGAGGGGCCGCCCGTCTGCACCGCCTTGAATTTGCGGCCGCCGGGGATGCCGCCGCCCGGGCCCTCGATGATCTCCCGCAGGGTGATGCCGAGGGGGACTTCGATCAGCCCCACGTTGTTGACCCGGCCCACCAGGGCGAACACCTTGGTTCCCCGGCTCTTTTCCGCGCCGATCCCCGCGTACCAGTCGCCGCCGTTCTTGAGGATGGGGACGACGTTGGCCAAGGTCTCCACGTTGTTGATGAGGGTGGGCCGGCCCCACAGCCCCCGCTCCGCCGGGTAGGGCGGCCGGGAGCGGGGAGTGCCGCGCCTCCCCTCGACCGAGGCGATGAGCGCGGTCTCCTCGCCGGTGACGAAGGCCCCGGCCCCGTACCGCAGCTGGAGATCGAAGCTGAAGCGGGTGGCGCCGATGTTGCGGCCGAGGAGGCCCATCTTCTCCGCCTGGCCGATCGCCTTCTCCAGCCGCGCGATGGCGAGCGGGTATTCGGCCCGCACGTAGATGACCCCGTGGTTGGCGCCCACCGCGTAGCCCGCGATGATCATCCCCTCGATGAGCTGGTGGGGCGTGCTCTCCATGACGCTCCGGTCCATGAAGGCCCCAGGGTCCCCCTCGTCGGCGTTGCAGATGACGTACTTGTCGCCGCCGCCCGCCTTGGCCACGGTGCTCCACTTGAGGCCGGTGGGGTAGCCGGCCCCGCCCCGGCCGCGCAGCCCGCTCCGGGTCACCTGGTCGATCACCGCCTCGGGCGCCATGTCAATGATGGCCGCGAGCATCTGCTCGTAGCCGCCCACGGCGATGTACTCCTCGATGCGCTCCGGGTCGATCGCGCCCGAGTGCTCCATGACGATCTTGCGCTGGCCCTTGAAAAAGGGATGGTCCAGGGGAAGCGGCTCGCCGCCTGCCGCCTCGGGCTCTCCCAGGCTGCGGAGCAGGGTGCCGGCCTCCTCGGGGGCGACGCCGGTGTGGATGCGGCTTTGGTCCTCCAGGACGAGCGGTCCCCGGGAGCAGAGGCCCAGGCATCCCACCCGCTTGACCAGGACCTCGCCCTCCCGGCCCTGCTTCTTCGCCTCGGCCTGAAGTCCGGTCCGCACCTTGTCGCTCCGGAGGGCGTGGCAGCCGGAGGCCATGCAGACATGGACCTGGTGGCGGTACTTCCGGATCCGCTCCTGCTCGGCCTCCCCGATTTTCTTCAGCTCGTCCCGGGTCATGCGCCGCCTCCCTTCTCCGCGGCCGGGCCGGTCCCGCCGAGCTGGTGCCCCGGCCGTTCGGGGGGCGCCGTGGGGGCCCCGGCCGGGATTTCGCCGCCCGCGGTCCAGGCCCGCAACCGCTCCCGCAGCTCCTGGGGGGTAAGGCGGCTGGCGGTCTCCCCGTCCAGCACCGCGATTGGCGCCAAGCCGCAGGAGCCGATGCAACGGACGGTCAGGACCGAAACCTTGCCGTCCGGCGTGGTCTCCCCCGGTTTGGCGCCAATGGTTTCCCGGACCGCCGCGAGCAGACCCTCGGCCCCCTTGATGTAGCAGGCCGTGCCGGTGCAGACCATGCAGGTGTGCTCGCCCGGCGGCTTAAGGGTGAAGAAGTGGTAGAAGGTGGCCACCCCGTACACCTGGCTCAAGGGCACCCGGAGCGATCCCGCCACATAGCGCATCGCCTCGATGTCCAGGTACCCGAAGGTTTCCTGGACGGCATGGAGGGTCTGGATCAGGGCGCTCGGCTCGTAGCCGTACCGGCGCATGGCCCGATCGACGATCTGCCACCGCTTGTCGCCGGAGGGCGGGTGCGGTTTCCCGAAGCCTATCACGTGGTTCATGGCGGGCCTCGCCGTTGCGTGGGGGGGTGGATCGGAGAACCCCTGCAGAGGGCGCTGTCTGCCTTCAGGCTATCACATCGCCGAGGGCGTCCCAAAATCATTGGCCGCCCCGGCACCTTTTTCCGCGCAGCCCTGGTTTTGGTGGCTTTTCCGTGCCAGGTGAGACGATTGCCCCCATATTCGTATCAAAAAGTGAGACGAATATATCGG